>JAFVHN010000089.1 GCA_017474515.1 Prevotella sp.
AAGCTGAACGCGTGGTAAGTTCCATGCCGAAGTGGATTCCTGGTAAGCAGAACGGCTCGCCGGTACGTGTGAAGTACACTGTGCCTGTTACATTCAAACTCCAGTAATATTGTTACGTAAGTTTATAATGTACAAGAACTTCAGAATATACCGCTCAACCTCAAACGATTACCGTGAAAGGCGTAACTTTCAAAATGATGCCCGTGGAAGGCGGAACGTTCACCATGGGAGCTACATCAGAGCAAGAAGAACCTTCCGATAATGAATTTCCCACGCATCAGGTGACCTTGTCATCGTATATGATAGGTGAAACGGAGGTTACACGGGGACTCTGGGATGCTGTGATGGGCAATGCCCCGGCAGTTTTCAAAGGCCACAATCGACCAGTGGTGAATGTTAGTTGGGAAGACTGCCAAGAATTCATTAAGAAACTGAACAAGTTGACGGGCAGGAAATTTCGCCTGCCAACCGAAGCCGAGTGGGAGTTTGCAGCACGCGGCGGCAACAAGAGCAATCATACACAGTATGCCGGCAGTGATAATTTGAATAATGTGGCTTGGTATGATGAAAACTCTGATAAAACCCATGACGTGGCAACCAAATCTCCTAATGAGCTCGGACTTTATGACATGAGCGGTAACGTCTATGAGTGGTGCCAGGACAGATATGGCGGTTACAGCTCTTCTGCCCAGACAACCCCCACCGGCCCTTCGTCGGGGTCTAGCCGGGTGTTACGTAGTAGCTGCTGGGACGACGGCGCCAGGCACTGCCGTGTGTCTTGTCGTTTCAACGACACGCCCTCCTTTCGCGGCAACTACCTTGGGCTGCGCCTTGCTCTTTAGTTCTTCCCCTAAAAAGATGAAAAGATGACGAAAAACTAAAAAAAAGGAAATTTTCTCATCGGCATGATGGAAATAAGCGGCCGCCAAGGCCGCGCCATCATGCCGATGAGAAAATTTCGCGCACCCCGTTCTGCCGAATTTGTATTTTTTTCGTAAACTCAACAGTTTCACAGTCGGCAGCATTTAGTATCAGTATTTGTAATGCGAAATAATATTTCCAATTTCTTTCGGTTTACAAATCCGCGTTTATGCATACCTTTAGATAAGTTACTCCATCTCGCCCGTTCTGCCGAATTTGTAATTCGGCAGCATTGAGTATCAGCATTTGTAATGCGAATTAATATTTCCAATTTCTTTCGGTTTACAAATCCGCGTTTATGCATAACTTTTTATAAGTTACTCCATCTCGGCATAAAAAAAGAACGTGTTCTTTTTGTTCTGCGCTCGATTTTTCGTAACTTTGCCCCCACTTTCCACATTCACCCTATTTTGCAATCATAGGAAATAAAAGAAAAAAGGCATGGAAAACGGTTATCCGTCGCATTTGTTGGAGCGTGCCGTCGAGGAGTTCTCTGGACTTCCCGGCGTGGGCCGCAAGACGGCGCTGCGCTTTGTGCTCCACCTGCTGCGTCAGGACGTAGAGACGGTGGAACGTTTCGTGGACGCCGTGGGCACCATGCGCCGCGACATCAAGCATTGCCGAGTGTGCCATAACATCAGCGACACCGAGGTGTGCCCCATCTGCGAGGACCCGCGGCGCGACGTGCATACCATCTGCGTGGTAGAAAACATCCAGGACGTCATGGCCATTGAGAATACGCAGCAATATAGGGGACTTTACCATGTGCTGGGCGGAATCATTTCGCCCGTGGACGGCGTGGGCCCCGGCGACATCGAGATTGACTCGCTGGTGGAGCGCGTGGCGGCAGGAGGCATCAACGAGGTGATACTGGCGCTAAACGGCACAATGGAGGGCGACACCACCAATTTCTATATCTCGCGCAAACTGGCCCCTTACGACGTGGAACTGAGCGTCATAGCACGCGGCATTTCCGTGGGCGGAGAGCTGGAATACACCGACGAGGTGACGCTGGGCCGGTCGCTCATTAACAGGACACCATTGAAAAGTTGAATAATTGAAAGATTGATGGACAAACAAGTCATAAGAAATCTACAAGTGCTCTTCTGGGCACCAATCATCATTTCGGCAGCGCTCTATTTGATTTACGAAAACAACCTGCTGATACCCGGCGGCCTGCACCTGGGCGAGCAGGGACAATATGTGCTTCTGGGACTGATGGAAGTGTTTACACTGGCCGTCATTCCGTTCTCGCTCTACATGTTTAAGATTTCACGCATCCACAACAGCCTGGTGACCGAGAAATGGCCGGCACTCTCGCGTTATGGCACTTTGCGTCTTTGCATGTTGGGTGGCATGATGATGTTGAACACCATATTATATTATATAAGCGGAATGAACGCTTCTTTCGGATACATGGCCTTGGCACTGCTGTGCGTGATGCCTTTTGTTTTTCCTTCGTCGGGCAGGTGCAAGATTGAGGTGGGCGACGAGAAACCGGAAGAAGACACCACGGCGGCTGAACAAAAGGAGGGGGAATGAAACTGTCGGTGGTCATTGTCAACTACAACGTGAAACACTATGTTGAGCAGTGTCTCAATAGTGTGATGCGGGCCGTGGACGGCATGGAAAGCGAGATATTTGTAGTTGACAACCATTCGCGCGATGGTTCGGTGGACTATCTTCGCACGCGTTTTCCACAGGTTAATATCATTGATAGCCTGCACAACCAAGGGTTCTCGCGGGCCAACAATATCGCCATACGCCAGAGCCGTGGCGAATATGTGCTGTTGCTCAATCCCGACACATTCGTGGGCGAAACGGTCCTGAAAGAGTGTGTCCGCTTCATGGACGAACACGTCAATGCCGGTGGGGTAGGGGTGAGAATGTTGAAGGTTGACGGCAACAGTGCCATGGAAAGCCGTCGCGGACTGCCTTCTCCGGCCACGGCATTTTATAAGATGTGCGGGCTGTGCTCCATGTTTCCGCGTCACCCTCGCTTCGGGAAATACTATATGAGCGGGTTGTCATGGGACGAGGCGGCAAGGATTGACGTGGTGAGCGGCGCCTTTTTCATGTTGCGGCGGAAGGCCGTGGAACAGGTGGGACTGCTCGACGAGGATTTCTTTATGTATGGCGAGGACATCGACCTTTCGTGCCGCCTGCTGAAGGGAGGTTTTGAAAACTGGTATCTCCCCGTGAAAATCTTGCACTACAAGGGCGAGAGCACCCAGAAATCGTCGTTCCGCTACGTACATGTGTTCTATGATGCCATGCTCATTTTCCTTCGCAAACACTACGGACATTTCGGCTGGTGGCTCAGCCTGCCCATCAAGTTGGCGGTCTATATGAAGGCCGCTGTGACCTTGGTGAAGATGCAGGCCGAGAAAGTGCGCAAGTCATTGGGATTTACCTCAAGGAGGCGCGTGGAGGAACCGAAATTCATGTTCCTGGGAAGCCGGCAAATGCTCGACGAATGTCGCGAACTGGCTGCTAAACACGGGTTGCAGGCTCTGGGATTTGAGGAGGCTTCGCAACTGACAAGGCCGCAGGGACACCACGGACTGCTGCTGCCTGAAAACAAAGGTCAGCAAGTGAACATGGTCTATGATGTCCACGCTTATCAGTATGCCGACATTCTTGAAATCTTTTCCGCCAATCCAGCCCCCGATGTGCGCCTGGCCACCTACGACACCCAGACAGGTGTGATGATAACGATGGATGAAATCTATGTGTGAGTCGTGCTTACAAAATCCTTTTTGAAGGAGTTTAGACGTTACTGATGGCTCAGCCTTTTTTCACCTTTTTATTTTTTTAATTTAATCTCAACATGATGTCCTCAGAAGTCCCAAACGTGCGCCTGCGTGCCATGGAGCCCGAAGACCTTGATTTCCTTTACAACATGGAAAACGACAGGGAGGTGTGGCAGGTGGGAGTCACAAATGTGCCCTATTCGCGCTTTCTCCTCCATGAATATATGTCCTCGGCCAGCGGCGACATCTTCACCGACAAACAGCTGAGACTGATGATCGACGTTGACGGCCAGTGCGTGGGCATCTGCGACCTCGTGAACTTCTCGCCGCGCCATCAGCGCGCTGAAGTAGGCATTGTCGTGAAGAAAAACTGTCGTCGGCACGGCTATGCCACAGAAGCACTTCATCAGCTTACAAACTATGCCCTCCATGTGCTTAACCTCCATCAAATATATGCTGTGGTGGCCTGTGCCAACAACGATGCCGTGCGGCTCTTCCGACGGTGCGGATTCTCCCAAGAAACACCCTTACGCGGGTGGCTTATTGACGGGAAACAAGCCTCCGACGCGTTGCTAATGCAGTTTTTTTTCCACAATTAGAAAAAATGTGGCGTTTTTTTTTGTCATTAAAAAAAATATTCCTACCTTTGCAACCGCTTTTACGAACAAGGCCATCCAAGGTGCGTTAGTTCAGCCTGGTTAGAATGCCTGCCTGTCACGCAGGAGGTCACGGGTTCGAGTCCCGTACGCACCGCAAAACTTGTAAGTAAAGCATCTCTAAATTTGGTGCGTTAGTTCAGCCTGGTTAGAATGCCTGCCTGTCACGCAGGAGGTCACGGGTTCGAGTCCCGTACGCACCGCAAAAATGAAAATCCAGCACCTCAACAAGTGCTGGATTTTTCTTTTTAATAATTTGATTATCAGCAAGTCAAGGTGGTCAGGGTCAACTGATTCACCCGTACCTTTCGTAAGAAAACCATATCAAAATCATCCGAACAATGCACATTTTGTACACAGATTTGTAGCAATACCTGGAGCGGGTCGGCCCGGTGCGAAATGTTCGTTCAGAAGAAAGCGAGAGTGCACTATGGACAGGTGGTAAGCGGGTTGTCGCAAATCCGGTCAATAGGCATCCAACCAGTATAACGCTTGTCTGTAGTGATTACCTTTATCCATTCTCCTCGAATCTCAAGGGGGCGCAAGCCGGTTTCTACCAGATATGAGAATCCTAATTTCAGAGGTTTGCCCTTGGGCGATGGCGTCTCACGCAACACATTCTCATAGTCGCCGGCTATGGTGAAACCCAGTACCGAATAATGCACCCAATAACCTGTGTTCGAGCCTTTTAGCTGTACAAAGTCTTCATCCTCATCGCCGTAGATGTCAATAACGGGGTCAATTCTCCACCAGTTGTTTTTCACTTCAAGCAGTGTCACCCCATAGCCGCCGTCAATATCGGGGAGTGTCTGCACCACCTTTCCTTTCGGCGCATTTCGGACGTTGGTGGGAGTGCCGCTATTGTCAAAAATGTAGGCATGTGCCACGGTCTGGGCATACACAGACAAGGCGATGACCATCATCACGGTTGTCAAAATAAACTTTTTCATATTGTCAATTCTAATTGTTATTCAAAGGTAGTAAGGCCTATATTCGCGATAGCCTGATTTTTGTGCAAATATAGCTATTATTTTTGACAACTCAAGTGGAATCGTTATTTTTTTTGTCGGTAATAATCTGAGAATTCTATTTTCCCATTAAATCAAAGAAAAAAGGGCAAATCTTCGGAAATTTCGGAAGAGCACTGGGAAATAATCAAAAGGATGCGGAAGGCTATGGAGGAAAACGAGAACCTGACCGACGATGATCTGGAGAGGAAGTACAACATATCGGTTCCGGGGATGTTGAGTTCAGAGTGGGGAGACTAATTATTGTCAATCCTGTCCAATATCTTGAAGATAAATGGCTGTTGTTTTGTTTGTTTCCTAATAATGTTTTATATTTGCAGAAAGTTTTTAATTTCGGAAACAATGAACATGAAATCAATGGTTAAGACCTTGTTGGCCGCTGTGATGCTCGCTTGGGTAACAGGCGCTTCGGCACAGAATCAGGAGGGGCAACTTGAAAATCAGGGCAATTCGTTAAGCAAACTGATGGTTATGCTCGGAAAGATGACTGATGAGCAGAAGGCTTATGCCCGTGCAAATTGGCTGGTGGCTCCCGATACTTATGTGAACCGGCACGACCATCCGACGTCGTTTGTCATATCTCCCAACCCTATGCCCGACACCCAACAGACCTGCGAGTGTTCGGGATGCTCCAGTGCCTACCTGTTGCGTTTCTATGGTGAGAGCGTTAACGGAGTGGAATTGTTCAACCAGCCGTCTTTTCCATGTAAACACAGCGAGGGCGCTTATCCCAAATGCTTCAAGATGCTTTTTGAGGAACAATATGGCAACTACACGACAGAGTATTACACGGGCACCACCGACGACCTGAAGAACGCCGTCAGCAAAGGAATTCCCGTCATTGTGTTGCTTTTCAACGGGAAGACCCTGCATTATGTGCCTGTGGTGGGCTACGACAAAGATCACTTTTTCATCCAGGATTCCGTTGACGAATATAGGAATGTGGACGACTGTGATGATTTCAACAGGTCGGTGGAAATACCAGCTTTCGACAAAATGTGGAATATTCCCATTGAGTCTTGCCAGCGTCTGTTTGTTAGAGTTGTGAAGTTGAAAAAGTGAAAGGTGAAAATGAGTCGTAGAGTGCGCAGGGCTTTCTTGCCAGAAGATGGCGAGAGAATCATGGAAGTTTTCTCGGCTGCCAAAGCCATTATGAGGAACTCTGGCAATGCTGATCAGTGGAAAGAGGGCTACCCCTCGTTGGAAGCTGTTCAGTCGGACATTGAGCAAAACGGCAGCTATGTGGTTGAGGACGATGGCCTTGTGGTGGCTTATTTCGCTTTTCTGCCATCTCCCGAACCTACTTACTCGACCATTTATGGTGGTGAATGGGTGGATGACGTTCTTTCCTATCATGTCATCCATCGCATTGCCAGCATACCGGAAGCTCGCCGCATCTTCAAGACCATCATTGATTTCTGTTTCTCACAAGAGCATAACATTCGCATTGACACCCACAGGGACAACCACATCATGCAACACAATATCTTGAAGCATGGTTTCACCTATTGCGGCATCATCTACCTTGCTTCCGGTGACGAAAGGCTTGCCTATCAGAAGATAATGTAAAAGTCTCTTATAGCCGGTCTTTTGCATTTTTTTGTCCCGCACATTCCATGTTTGTGGGAGACCGCTGTACACTTGTTTTAGAAATGAACCATGGCGCCGAGTCGCAATTCAAAGGTGTTTGCCTTCACGTTGTCGTAGTATTTGTAATGCGTGCGCCGCGAATAGTAGGAGCCCGAGAGCAAGATGCTCCAGTTGCGGTCGATGTCGAACTCGGCGACGGGGTTGACAACGAGCAGTGCAGCATTTCCCTTGTCGCCCTGTGCGTTGAGGTGCAACATATCCTCCTGTGTGAGGTCCGTCAGGTCTTTCTGCTCGTAGCCCTTCCAAGTGTAGATGCGGTAATAGTGGGCGTTGAGCACGAAGCGCCCGAAATGTCGTAGTTCCATGTGCGTTTTTGTCTTCACGCTAAATCCGCTTCCCATGTTGTAGTCGCGGTCTATGAAGCTGTAGTAGTCGCTCTTGGTGCCGCCGAGCAGTATGGCGTTGAGGAAGATGCGCTGCTCCAGGTGCGAGAGCATGCCCACCTCGGGCATTTGAATGATGGCTCCCGGCCCGAAGGCAGCCGCCTCGCTGATGCGATAAGGCGTGAGGTCCGAACCGTCTTTTACCGGCTCAGAGTCGAAATAGTCGAAATGCTGGTAAAGGCCAAATTCCGCTTTGATGTTTTTCTTCTCAATCATCGGCGTGCTCCACAGGCGCCCCATCAGGTGTACTTGGTTGATGAGAGGCTGGTTGCTGGAGAGACCGAAGACGACTTCCGATTCAAAGTAGTCGTAGGGCGCGTTATGCTCATCCTCGTTCACGGGGTCGCCATATTTCATCGAGAAATAGAGATAAGGATTGTGCTCACCCTTGAAGAAACTGGCGTCGTCGGCCAAGTAGCGGTCGCCCATGGAAAAGGAGATTTCCACGGGGTTGCGGTTGTAGTCGTGGTAACGATAATGGTTGTGCCGGACTGTCCATGCGTCGCCGGTTGCCATGCGCTTCAGCGCCCCCATGGGGTTGAACACTGCCGCCCCCAGTTCTCGCCAGAAGCGTGGCCATCCCCGTTTTGAGTCATCGAGGATGATGCGGCTTATGCGGTTGGTGATTTCGCCGATGCAGATGCCGCCCATGGTGGTGGCAATAAGGTCGTTGATGGCTGGCGGCTCGCGTTCGCCAAGAAATTCCCATTCCAGCGAGCCTAGCATGGCGTAGGGTGCTGATTCCCAAAACGTGAGGCCTTGTGAGCGGGCCGAATTGAAGTAGAGGTTGCCATGATAGGGGTGCATGAACAGATTCGTGGAAAACTGGTCGTTGTCCCATACGAAGCCATTTTTGAAGTTGTCGCCCCAGGTGTTCAGCGTGGTTTGTGCGAAGTCCGCATTGAGGGCAAAGCGGTCGAAGCAGTGAACGAAGACGTTTACGCCCGTCACCTGAGCCAGTGCCCACCAAGGGTGTTTCTTGCCCAGTCCCGGTGCCATCAGCGAATCGGCGGGCGATTGTTCCTCGCTCCTGTGTACCACGGCCGTTTGGCGGTTCATGTTGTGCGGGTAGCGGAAAGTCAGCCCGGCCTCGGCCAGCATGCGGTGGCGATAGCTTTTTTCATGGTGATAGTAGCGGGTGTCGCCGAAGCCAACCGAAGCAAACAATCCCATGTTTCGCGTCAGCTGGTAGTCGGCATTCAGGCGTGCCTGCACCGAGAAGAGCCGCGAAGGCCCCTCGTCGCTCCTTTTCTTGAAAGTCTCAATGTGGAAGTATCCGATGTCGGCGCCGATTGAGAATTTTGGCGTGAGCTGTGCATATTGCCCCAGACGGTAGAATACTGCCCCCGAGAAATCTTCGTCGAACCCCATGTAATGCGTTCCCAGGCCGATGATGTTGTAGGTGCTGCGGTTGCGGAAACGGATGGCGGAGTTCAGTTTTGAACTGGTGCCGAAGAACCCCATCACGTCGATGGTGGTTGCGGGGCTCACGTTCACCAGGCCTATCTTCCGGCCTTCGGTATCCTTCGAATAATTAAGTATTCCCACCTGCCATCCCCTGGGGTGCGAGGTTGCCACGTTGAACACTCCCACCTGCCATCCGTTCAGCTGGTCGGCATAGTTGTAGGCTCCCACCTGGAGGCCTTTCATGTCGCCCGACGATACGTTGAGCAGTGCGGCCGCCTGCATGCCGCTTTCCACGCCCATCGAAATGTTGGTGACGCCACTGAGCTGTGCTCCCCGCATCGGCGATGATGAAATGTTTGAGAAGCCCGACAACTGCAGTCCCCTTACGTTCCTGGCGTAGTTCGAGATCATGTTGGCCTGCACGCCTTTCAGCGTGTCGGTGTTGCTGGTCACGCCAATGCTGAGGTTCGTAACATGGGTGGTGTCTTCCCGATGGCTTTTCCCAATGTCGATGGCGATGCCATGCTGTGCATAGGCCGTTGAGACGGCCAAGGTGGCAAGGAGGCTGGCGGCCATCTTTTTAAGTGAAGAGTGAAAAGTGAAGAGTGAGGGCCTCCCTCTTATCCTCACTTGGGGGGGAGACTTGGCGGTGTCATAACTCATAACTAAGAATTCATAACTAAAAGTGCCTTTTTCATTTATCATTTAGCGTAGCGCATTAAATGCTAAGTTCGTCGAGCACCCTGATGAGGCGTTTGTCGAAACGCTTGTCGGTGCGTATGCACTCGCTGAAAGGCACATATACGATTTCGTTGTTTCGGTAGCCCACCATGATGTTCCGCTGCCCTTGCATAATGGCCTGCACGGCTCCCACGCCCATGCAGCTGGCAATGATGCGGTCGCGTGCCGACGGGCTTCCTCCGCGTTGCAGGTGTCCGAGAATTGACACGCGCACGTCGAACCCCGGGAACTCGTTTTTCACGCGGTCGGCGTAGTAGAGTGCGCCGCATTTGGGACTTTCCGACACGATGACGATGCACGACTTCTTCGACTTGCGAATGCCTCGGCCCATGAATTGGGCCAGCTGGTCCACGTCGGTGGCCTCTTCGGGCACGATGGCCGCCTCGGCACCGCAGGCGATGGCGCAATTTTGTGCCAGGAACCCCGCGTCGCGGCCCATCACCTCAATGAAGAAGATGCGCTCGTGGGAGTTGGCGGTGTCGCGGATGCGGTCCACGCACTCCGTGATGGTGTTCATCGTTGTGTCGTAACCGATGGTTGCATCGGTGCCATAAAGGTCGTTGTCGATGGTGCCGGGAAGGCCAATCACGGGGAAGTCGAACTCCATGCCGAAGTCGCGGGCTCCCGCCAGCGAGCCGTTGCCGCCGATGACCACCAGTGCGTCAATCTCCTCTTTTTGGCAGGTCTCGTAGGCTTTCTCCCTGCCCTCGGGGGTGGCGAACTCCTTGCTTCGGGCGGTCTTGAGGATGGTGCCGCCGCGGGTGATAATTCCCGAGACGTCCTCGGTGGAGAAGCTTTTCACCTCGCCCTTGATGAGGCCGTCGTAGCCCCTGTAGATACCTTTGATGTTGAAACCGTTGCAAATGCCCGACCGCGTCACGGCGCGGATGGCTGCATTCATGCCGGGAGCATCGCCGCCGGATGTCAGAATGCCGATAGTCTTAATTTTGCCCATTAAAATGATATTTTTGTTATTTTTTACTTAAGGAGTTTAGGAGTTTAGACGCTTGTAGGGACATACTTTATGTATGTCCGCTCTATCCATCACATGAATTTCGGACTACATGGCGGCAGCAAATTCTTCACTCTTCACTCTTCACTTAAAAATTTTCTTCACTCTTCACTTAAAACATTCTTCACTTAAAAACTCATCACTCATAACTAAAAGAGTTACTCTTTTCACTCCACAATAAATTTCTGCCCGTCCTTGACATAGATGCCGCGGGTGGGAACCGTAATGCGACGGCCCTGCAGGTCATGGATGATGCCGCGGCCCTTGGTGGCTGTTTCGTGGATGCCCCTTACGGCTGTCGTTGCCAGGATGTATTCAATGCCTTGTGCGGCATTGATTTTGCCATAGCCCCAGCGCACGGGGTCGTGGGCGGTGAAATTGTCGTTGTCGGCCGTCTGGCGCAGCACTTCCTTCACGTCGTCGGTTGTCAGTGCGGGGTTGGCCTGCAGCCAGCACGCCACGATGCCGCTCACCACGGGGCATGCCATCGACGTGCCGGTCTCTGCCGTGTAGGGGTATCCCTGCCACAGCATCCCGTCGAGCACGTTCTCGCCCTCCGACAGGACATAGTGGTTCATCGCCGACACCACGTTGACGCCCGGTGCGCTGACCAGGGGTTGCGTGATGTCGTTGAACGACGTGCCGTAGCTGGAGAACCAGGCGTAGTCGCCCAGGGTGTAATCTTCTTCGTCGTCTTCCGTTGGTGAACCGTCATAGCTGCGGTAGTCGGTGTTGACGCAATAGGCGCCCACGCTGATTACGCCGGGCGTGCAAGTCCAGTCGCCTGCCGACATCTCGTTGTCGCCAATCACTTGTCCCGGCAGCTCGAAGAAGTTGAAGCCGCCGAAGCTGTCCCACATGTCGATTTCGGTGCCTGCGGAGCCCGACACCGTGAGCTGGAAGAGGCAGAGCCCTTTGAACGTGCCTTCCATCATTGTCTGGAACGCCAGTTTGCCGTCGCCGTTGTCAAAGGCGGCAATGTCCAGGTCGCCGGTGAAGTATTTTGCCATGGTTGCATCGTCGTCGCTGTTGAGGGTGAAAATGAGCGGCTCGCAGCCTGGGGTGGCGGTGTATTCCTCCGTACTCCACACCTCTTTCGTCCTGCCGGTGAATTGGTTGATGGTCACCAGGCTGACCTTTATGCCCAGGCGGTCGCCGGTGCGTGTGTAGCCCACGGTCTCGTCCGAGATGACATAGTCGTCGCCCTCTTCCATAAATGCCAGCACGGTCTTTACCGAACTGTCGGTTTCGGTGAATTTCTTATAAAGGTGGATGGGGTAGCCGCCCTCGTTGCCTGCCGACATGACGGGGATGATGGACGTGGAGGCCGCCTCGATGGCCTCGGGCGCGGTGCCGGTGCCGTTGTGGGGGCCCAAGTGGCTGTTGAGGCTTCCGCTGAACACCATGGGCTTGCCGCTTTGGCGGGCGTAGGCGGTGGCGAACGACAGCACCAGTTCGATGATGTCATTCTCGTCTTCCAGATAGGCCGACATGGCCTCATCGTCAATATCCTCATCAAGGCCTATGTACACGATGTCGGCCTCGGGGGCCATTCCGCCGAAGCCCATCGGCGAGAGGGAGCCGGCTGCGATGCCTGTGGTGTGTGAGCCGTGATATTCGTCGCTGGTGTCGGTGGTCAGGGTGGCAATCAGTTCCGGCGTGTCGTAGATGGAGCCGGGAAACTCTATCGTGCCGGCTTCGGGGTCTTCGATGGTGAATTTCTTCCCGCTTTCGTCGCCTATCATGAATACGCACTTGAAGCGCGAGTTGCCCTCCGCATCCTTGAAGGCAGGGTGCTGGAAGTCCATGCCGTTGTCGAATATGCAGAGTGTGACGTCGCGCCCCGTGAAGGGTGTTGCCATGGCTGCCGTCGGGCCGTTGATGCGTCCTACGCCCGTTTCGTTGCGCGTGATGTCGGTCTTCCATTTCCCCTTGTGGCCGATGTCGATGCGCTGCACGCCCTTGATGCCCTGAATGGCGTCGAGCCGGTCTGTAGGGATGTTGATAATGGCCTGCTGGCCGATGCGGCCTTGAATCTTGGCACCGGCGGCGCGCAGCTGGTCGAAGGTCTCGCGGGCGTTCTCCTCAGCCACCTTTACCACCAGCGTGGTGCGTTGGCGGGCGGGAGCCATGGCCGGGCCGTTGTCGAGACGGGCTACCTTTGCCTTTTGCCGGGCTATCTTCATCCTGGCTTGTGGCGTAATGGTTCCCTGTGCCATCATTGCAAGGCAGACGGCGCACATCATCATCATGACAGAAAATCTTTTCATCTTGTTTCTATTTTTTTAAGGTTAAACATTATCTCTTGAAAAAAGTGAAAAACCTTTGCTTTTACCATTCATTTTTTAGGAGTTTAGGAGTTTAGACGATACTGATGGCGGCAGCAAATTTTTCACTCTTCACTCTTCACTTAAAACACTCTTCACTTGTCAGAACTCAAAGCCGAGGTTCACATAGACATAGGGCTTCTTGGTGCGGTTGCTGTAGCCCAAAGTGGCACCTACGGGGCCGAACATGGTGTTGAGGTAATAGGCCACCTGTCCGCCTAAGAGCGTCTTGTGGTCAAGCAGCTCCCCGAGCTTTGCTGCCTCCTGGGCGCCGGCCACGCGCAGCAGCACATAGTTGTTGGTGCCGATGCGTTGCTGGGCCTGCAGCTGTGCGGCCACGAACTGGTGGTCCACATATTCTATGTTGCCAACGCCGGCGAAGGGCATCTGCTGCTCCACATAGTGGCTGAACCATTCGCCGCCGATGGTGTTGCCGAAGACGGCGGGAACGTTGGCGCCGAACAGCAGCCGCCCATATAACATGGGTTGCAGGGTGAAGCGGCGGCCCTTGGTGAACGACATTCGCCAGTGGGCATTGACTTCGCTCGTGCCCGGCTTGTTGTCGAGTCCTGCGAAATTGTTGGTGATATAGGCATATTCGGCCTTGAAGCGTGCGCCGCGGGTGGGGAAATACCAGTTGTCTTCGCTATTGTAGTTCATCAGGGCGCGATAGCTGTAGAAATGTTCGTTCTTCAGGGTGACGTCCTTGGAATGTTCCGCCTCCAGCTTGTTGCGGTAGTGCATGTAGTCCCATCGCAGGCCCATCTGGATGGTGAAGTGTAGCACGCTGAACTTCACCGGCGATAGCTCGGCCTGGAACTGGTTGTAGAGGATGCTGTAGCCGCGGTCGCCGTTGACATACACGTCAACGTCGTTGCGCCGGAAGGTGTAGGAGAGGGAGGGGCTTGTGAAGCTCCTTGGATGCACGGTAAGTTCGCCGCGGGCCATCAGCCGCTTGCCCAGCCTGAGGGTGGCATCAACGTCCATCGGCATCCGAGCTTTGATGGGGAAGTCGGCGCCCACCTGCACGGCGGCGTGCTCCTCGTTGTCGTAGCGAAGTCCTACATGCGCCTGGTTGGTCTTGCGGTGGCCTGCCGTGAGGATGACGCGCACGCCATTTCCGTCGGGCACCAGCCGACATTCGGCGGTCTGGTAGAACAGGTCCACGCGCATGGAGGTGGTGAGTTGTTGCTCGCGTTTCACGTCTATGCTGTCGTGGCTCCCGTCGGTGTTTTTTTCCAAATGGAATTTCTGGCGCAAGAAGCGCTCGTCCTGAGGTGTCATGTTTTCGAAGACATAGGCCGTGACGCGTTGCTTGTCCGTCATCACCGTAGGATTTTTGGGGTAGAGCAGGGCAGGGCGGAAGGAGTCGTCGATGCCGATGCGCTTTTTCAGGGCCATCAGTTCGTCCCAGTGCTTCATGGCTTCCTCGTCGCCGCGGCGAATAAGCGTGTCGATGGCCGCGGCGGAGAAGCTGGCGGCGTTGTAGCCCTTTGTGTCAACCTGCATGTGAACGTCGGTAATGGCCAGGTTGTCGTCGTATTTGTTCTTACAATTCACGTCGATAATCTGGCTCAAGATGCTCATGGTGCCTCCTATTTCGTCGGCGTTTTTCGGGTCGCCCTGCACGGTGACGCCGATGACGATGTCGGCACCCATCTGGCGCGCGATGTCGGCTGGGTAGTTGTTTTTCAATCCCCCGTCAACCAGCACCATGTCGCCGATTCTCACGGGCGAGAAGGCAGCGGGGATGGCCATCGAGGCTCGCATGGCGATGGGCAGGCGGCCGCCGTGGAAAACGTATTCCGAGTTGTCGATGACGTTTGTGGCCACGCAGGCAAAGGGAATGGGCAGGTCGCGCGAGAAATCGAGCGAGTCGGTGAAGCCCACGCAAAGCTGCTGGAACAATTCCGCCAGGTTCTTGCCCTGTATGATGCCGCCGTCGTTGTAGTTGCGCTTGCCGATGGTGATGCCGCGGGTGAAGACGTAGGTGTTCTGCTTCTTCCTGTCGGCGAGGCTCTGCTTGGTCATGTCTTCCTTGTCGGTGATGACATAGCTCCAGTCCTGCACCCTCACCATCGAGTCGAGCGAGTTGGCGTTGTAGCCGATGGCATAGAGCCCGCCGACGATGCTGCCCATCGACGTTCCGGTGATGATGTCGATGGGGATTCCGGCCCGTTCAATCACTTTCAGTGCCCCGATATGTGCCATGCCTTTTGCACCGCCGCCGCTAAGCACCACGGCCACTTTCTTGCGGTTGACAACCGGTCCGACGCTCTGGGCATCGGCAACACCCGTCATCATCATGGCAATGAGCAATAACAGAATCTTTTTCATTCTTTCCGTATTATGGGAGCCGACATTAAAAGATGGTATTTCATGAAAAATCACCTCCCGGCCTTTCTCGCATATTCAAACAGGGCGAGGGGCAGGTGGCAATAGCCGTCGGGATTTTTGTCAAGATAGTCCTGATGGCGCTCCTCGGCGACGTGGAAGTTCTTAAGTGGCAGCTTCTCCACCGCCAACGGCTCCCGGTGGCGTGCCTGTTCCTCGGCATACACTTTGTTGATGATGGGCAACTGGGCCTCGTCGGTGTAGTAGATGCCGGTGCGGTAGCGCGTGCCCACGTCGTGGCCTTGCCGGTTGAGGCTGGTGGGGTCGATGGCCTTGAAAAACATGTTGACCAGAAATTCAAGGTCGGTGACGGCGGGGTCATAGACCACGCGCACGGTTTCGGCATAACCCGTCGTGTCGGTATATACTTCTTCGTAGGTGGGGTTCTCGGTATGTCCGTTGGCATAGCCCACCTCTGTTTCAATCACGCCTTTCACCTGTTTGAAGAAATGCTCTGTTCCCCAGAAGCACCCTCCCGCGAAGTAGATTTCATTCATATAAATATGAGTTAAAATGTTTTTTTAGCCCACCCCCGGCCCTTCCGTAAGGAGGGGAGAAAAATCACCGTACGTCTTCCCCCCAGGGGGGACATGAGGGGCCTTCACCTTTTACCTTATAAAATGCATGGGTTGCCACTCCTCGCGCCCGGGATAATCGGGTTTCCCGCCAGCGTGAATTTTGTTCAGGAGCCAGGCCATGTTGTTTGCCAATGTGCGCATGGTCTGCATTCCCTCGCTATCGAGAGCAGCTTGTCCTTCCTCCCGTCCATAGACAATGTTCCAATATTGTGATGTCACAATGGGCATGTTCATCATCTGGAACGGCATGTTCATGGTTTGAATGGCGGCGGTGGCCCCTCCGCGACGGCATACGCATACAGCGGCGGCCGGCTTGTTCTGGAGTTTGTGGCCGGCCGAATAGAGCATGCGCTGGAAGAGGGAGAGCACCGTGCCGTTGGGCTGACCGTAATAGACGGGCGAGCCGATGATGATGCCGTCGCACTGGTCGAGTTTCTCTACGATGCGGTTGCATAGGTCGTCGTCGAACACGCACCTTCCAAGGCCTTTTATCTTGCACTGGTTGCAGGCTATGCACCCCCGCACGGGCTTCGTGCCTATTTGCACTATCTCGGTTTGAATACCTTGTTGTTCAAGCGTTTTGGCGGCTTCGCACAGGGCCGTGAATGTATTGCCCGCTTTCCGTGGGCTGCCGTTGATTAACAGTACTTTCATCTTTCTTGGCAATTTAGGTTGTTATTGTAAATTAGCAAAACTCAGGTTATAACATGCAAAAATACTAAAAACTACAGAATAACCCGATTTTTCAACCTTTTTTTAGTTTTTTTTTAAAAATGTGGTATGCCGAATTGGTTTTCCATCGATTTTTTTAATTCGGATGGGCCTTAACATTTCAAGTTTGCCCGTCTTTTTTTCTGATTCAACCTACTCATGTTTTCTTCATTTTGCGATGGATAGCGACATAGGTGAAAACCGGTAAAAATATTTGACAAAACGAACCTTTTTCCTGTTGCCTTTGTAAGTCGTTGGATTTCAGCTATTTGAAAAACGGTTCAAGTTTGACTGCAAATTTCGGTGAGAGATTTGCCAATTCTCTCCTCTCAATTTGCCAAATCTCTGCCCGAAATTTGCGGTCAAACCTCTTTGGGTAACCCAAAAACTATGAAAAATCTTGACAAAAGAGGGCGCTGCGCTAAATGATAAATGAAAAATGATAATGCTGGCATTAATGGTCCATTCTTCCCGTTAATGGAGCAAAGAAATGATGTCAGAACTCTTTACCTCCTGAACTCCTGCTCTCCAAAAGACGAATAAGGCTTGATAAAAATTTGCTAAAGTACCGAGAATGTTTGCGTAAATGGATTTTTTGCTTTAATTTTGCACTCTCAAACGTAAATTGATAACGAAATGAAGTGTTTTACAAAGCGTCTGCTCGTAGTTGCAACGGCTTGCCTTGCCGTTTCTTTTTGCGCCCATGCACAATATGATGCCGACACCGTGCAGATAGAATATGTCAAGAAAAACGATGTGCTCATAGAAACCGTCCCTCAGGACGTGGTGCTGACCCAGCACCTGAAGGAGAAGCGCAATGTGCTCAAGGAGCTGAACGTGGGACTGACGGCCGGCACCACCGGACTGGGCGTTGACCTGTCGCTGCCCCTTTGCGACTGGGCCCATGTGCGCGCCGGCTTTGCCATCATGCCGTCGTTCAAGCATGTGATGGACTTTCGCCTGCAGGTGGGCGACAAGCCCGACCGTAAATACGACGAGAACGGCAACCGCATTGAGACGAGATTTGAAAAGATGGCAAAAATCTACCAACAATTGACCGGCCACGAGGTGAACGAGGATGTGCAGGTGATAGGCCGCCCCACGTTCTACAACGGCAAGCTTTTGGTGGACTTCTTCCCCTTCCGCAACAAGAAATGGTCGATAACGGCCGGCGTTTATTATGGCAACGAGGTGATAGCCAAGGCTTATAACCGCACGGAGGACATGCCGTTGCTGGAGTGCGTGGATTTCTACAACGTGATGTACGACAAGGTGATGGATGCCTACACCGACCCTTATAATATCTTCCACGACGTGATACTGGCCAATTATAACGGCGTGGACATCTTCGTGCCCGAGGACCAGTCAGAACTCATGTACACCTACATGAAGCGATGGGGCAGGATGGGCATCCACCTGGGCGACTATTTCCTGGTGCCCGACAAAGACTGCATGGTGAAGGCCTCGGTGAAAGCCAACCGCTTCAAGCCCTACCTGGGCTTCGGATACGGCAATGCCGTGCCCAAGCCCGGCAAGCGCTACGGGCTGATGGTGGAAGCCGGATTTATGATGTGGGGCGGAACGCCGGTGGTTGACTGCTATGGCACCGACCTTGTATATATGAATGTGAAAGGCCGTCCCGGGCATTATGTTGATTTCATCAAGAAACTGAAGGTGTTCCCCGTGCTCAACATCAAACTTACGAGGAAATTGTTCCCGGATTGAAAAAACTTCCTCATACCTACAAACAACTAAACGACCCCCCCAGAAAAAAGATTTTTTTTACATCTTGTGCAACTTTTTTAATGTGTGCTCCGTCAAACAAGCAAATGAACATTAATTTTGTGAACAGATGAAAAGAGAATTATTATTGACATGGATTTTGGCTGCCACCCTGTGTGTGCCCGTCACAATGCAAGGACAGCGACACAGGCACCATCCAACAACATCAACCCCTCAGGCAGCATCGGTGGCAGACACTATTGCCAGCTCTCCCGTGAACCAAAACGCCGACACCGCGGCGGTGGAGGCTTTCTCAGACACTACTTCCACGGCACCTGTATCGGCCGACACCAGCAAGGTGGTGACAAATGGTGTGACCAATGATTGGGACGAAGAATGGGAAGGTGACTTCGACGACTTCTCCGTTTCCGACTGGCACGACCTGATTAACTCCTTTAACTTAGGTGTTGGCGGCGTCATTTTTGCCGTACTTGTAGTCATCTTGGTGATTCTTCTCCTTTTGTCGCCTTTCCTCCTCCTTGGCTTCATTGCTTGGCTGATAGTTAGGAACCGCAACCGCCGGTATAAGATAGCCGAAAAAGCCGTTGAGCAGGGCAACGAAATCCCCGAGCCGCTCCTGAAGGAGGAGAAAGTGCCCGACGAGGACTTGTGGCGTAGCGGCATACGGAATATATTCTTGGGATTCGGCATCGCCATCGCCTTCTCCATCTGGCATTCGTCCACCATCTCGGCCATCGGTTGGGTGCTCGCCTTCTATGGCATCGGCCAGGTGGTCATTGCCAAGACTTCGAAAAAGAAAGAGAATGAATCCAGTGACGATATAGAAAAGAGAATGTAAACACTTTATTCCCTCTCATTCACCCAATGCGCCGGACACCCCTCCCACGGGAGTGTCCGGGGCCGGGCCACAGAGTTTTCCTTTAAGCAAAATAATTCATAAAACATAAAATCATGGTACAGAAGAAATTAACAAGATCGGCCGACCGTATTTTGGGCGGCGTGTGTGGCGGCATTGCCGAATACATGGATGTGGACCCCACGGTGGTTCGCGTCGGTTACGCAGTGCTCACGCTTTTCACGGCTTTTTGCGGAGTGTTGCTCTATCCTGTCCTTTGGATCATCATCCCTGAAAGACGTTGACAAATGGCTGGGCCGGGCGACATGATGCTGGTCACACAGGTGGCTGTGTTTCACAACAAGCGGGCTTTCGACCAGCTTGTGAAGAAATACCAGTCGCCTGTGCGGCGCTTCTTCCTCAATCTCACTTTGGGAGACACGCAGCTCAGCGACGACCTGGCCCAAGACACCTTTGTGAAGGCCTATCTGAAAATCAACACCTTCCGGGGTGTGTCGGGTTTCGGCACCTGGCTTTTCCGAATTGCCTATAACGTCTTTTACGACTACCGCCGCTCGCATAAGCCCACCGTTGACGACAATGCGCCGGAACTCTCGTTGCGCTCTGCCGGCGGCTCCGACGGAACTATTCGGATGGACATCTACGAGGCCATGAAAACCCTGAAGGAGGAAGAGCGCACTTGCATCACACTACAAGTGCTCGAAGGCTTCACGGTGGACAAGATTGTCGCGGCCACGGGAATGGCCGAAGGCACTGTGAAGTCGCATCTCTCGCGTGGAAAAAAACAATTAGCTAATTATCTCAGGAAAAATGGATATGAATAAACAAACTACTGACGATGACCTGTTGGTCAGCCGGTTCCTGAAAGACCATGCCCCCGACGTGGCCGACAACGGCTTCTCGCGGCGCGTCATGGCCGCCTTGCCGGCGCGCACCTCGTGGCTTAGCCGTTGCTGGACGGCTTTCTGCCTTGTCATTGCTTTGGCATTGCTCATTTATGGCAGGGTGTTCGACACCTTGCGCGGCATGGCTCGCGGGTTATGGGCCGACGTGGTGACAAATGACCTCGTGCTTACTTCCGTGCCCTTGTCATGCTATCTGGTCTGTGTGGCCATTGCCGTCATTGGCAGCTGCTCGCTCCTGGCTGCCGAGCGTTCGTTGCTCAGGTAAGTCGCTAAAAGTCGAAGAACGCATCGTCGCTTCCCTTATTGTCGTCGGAAGCGGCCTTCTTGGGCTGTGTCTTCAGGTTTCCTTGTTCGTCGAACATGCCGTAGGTGGTTCTCAGTACAATGAACTCCGTGCGGCGGTTCAGCTGGTTGCATATTTCTTGTTTCTCGTCGTCCTTGATGGCCTTGATGAACTCCTCGGTGAGCACATCGTCTTCTTTCAACCAGTTGTATTTCTCGGTCATTTTCTTCCTGATGGTCTTGGGCTTTTCCTTGCCATACCCCACCGGTGTAAGCCTGTCTTTGGCAATGCCGTGGTCAATGAGGTATGCCACCACGCTTTCCGCCCTCCGTTGCGAGAGGCCCTTGTTGTAGGCGGCGCTGCCACGATAGTCGGCATGGGCACTCAACTCAATGGTCACGTTGGGGTTCTCGTTGAGCAATTTCACCAATTCGTCGAGCGACTTCTCGCTCTCGGGGCGGAGCGTGGCCTTGTCGTAGTCGTAGAAAATGTTGTCGATGAGCACCGGCACGCGGATGCTGGCCAGCGGGAATTGCAGCGTGTATTGTTGCGACTCGGTGACGGGTTCCACCTTTATTTCCTCCTTGTGGTTGAGGAAACCCTTGCACGAAGCCAGCAGAATATAGCTCACGCCGGGCTCTATGACCTGCTCGAAGGAGCCGTCGCCCTTCACGCTCAGTTTCATGTTCGTGCCGTCGTTTCCCACCATCTGCACCTGGGCGGCGGGCAGTTCATAGCCGTCGGTTTCATACACCCATCCCTTGATGGTCTGAATGATTTCGGGCTTCTCGAAGCTGTATATGTGGTCCCATCCCCGGCCGTCGTTCCTGTTCGAAGAAAAGAAGCCGCGGTTGTGAGGGCCCTCGAAGGTCATGCCGAAGTCGTCGCCCTGCGAATTGAGCGGGTACCCCGGATGTTCAATTTCATATTTCCCCTTTTTACTTACAGTGGCAATGAAGATGTCGAGCCCTCCCATGCCCGGATGTCCGTCGCTCGAGAAGTAGAGGTCGCCGTTGGGCCTGAACGTCGGGAACATCTCGTCGCCCTCCGTGTTGACGGGCTCGCCAAGGTTTTCCACTCCGCCCAGTCCCGATGTCGTCAGCCTCACGCGCCAGATGTCGAGGCCGCCCTTTCCTCCGGGCATGTCGCTCACGAAGTAGAGCCATTCGCCGTCGGGCGAGATAGCGGGGTGGGCGAAGCTCGACAGGGTGTCGCGCGAAAGCTCCACCTTGTTGCCCTTGCCCCAGGCAGCGTCGGCGCGTGCCGAAGTCATGATTGTGGCGTAGCGCGGATACGACGGGTCCGACGAGCATTGCGTCAGGTACATGGTGCTCCCGTCGGGGGTGAAGCAGCAGGCCCCTTCGTCGTATTCCGTGTTCAGGCCGCTCTCAATGGTCTGCGGGCGGCCCCATTTCCCCTTGTCGTCTTTTTCAGAATAGAAAATGTCGGCGGGTTTCGCCCCCGTAATGCCGCTCAGTTCGTTGCCCTGGGCCTCATTGCGCGTGGAGGTGAAATAGAGCTTTTCGTAGTCGTTGCCGAAGAGCATGGGGCTGTAGTCGGCGCGGCGCGAGTTGAAAATGTCCATCCGCTTCACCGTGTATCGCGAGCCGTCCTGCTTGATTTTCGGAGCCGACTTTGCCGATTGTAGTCCGTTGATGGCCAGCTGGTTGTCGGGCATTGAGTCGAGCACAAGTTGAAACTCCTGCGCTGCCTCCTTGTAGTTGCCGTTTTTCAGCAGTTGCCGGCCGAAAGCCAGGTGGGTGTCAACGTTGTCCTGCTTGTAGCGTATCACGTTGCGGTAGCTTGCAATGGCCTTCTGTGCTTGTCCGATGCGCTCCCAGCATAGGGCCTGCCGTGTAGAGATACGGCCGCGCTTGTCGCGCTCCTTCGCCGGTGTCTTCTGGTAGGCCGTCTTGAACTCGTTGGCAGCGTCGTAATACTCCCCAATGGCGAAATACTTTTCGCCCTTCTTCAGGTTCTGGTCGGCGCCGCAACTTGCCGCCAGGCAACCTATAATAATATATAATGTAAAGCGAATATGCCGCATCTTCCTTCTTTTTTTCTTATAACGCACAAATGCCCGTTTTATTGCAGGCAAATGCAAATCGGCGCTGGGAAAGCGAAACGACGCGGCTCCTGCCCCGGCTTGTTTGTATATAGTAAATTTTCAAATGTCATTCTTCATTTATCTGAGTGCATCTGTTTTGTCAAGATTTTTCAATGGATTTTTGACCTTTAAAATGGTTTGACCGCAAATTTCGGGGAGAGAATTGGCAAATTTCTCCTCTCAAACTGCCAATTCTCTCCTCGAAATTTGCGGTCAAACTCTGGACGATTTTCAAGGTGTTGATACTCAATGGTTTACAAAATCCGCGCAAAATGGCTTATTTTGTCAAAATCTTTTACCAGTTTTCACCTATGTCGCTATCCATCTTAAGGAAAGACTTTCGCCGCCTTCATGCCCGGCTTTTAAGAAGATTTAACGCCCCTCAGCGTAATATTTCCGCATTATCATCGTATCTGATTATAGAAGATATAACAATTAAGGAACAAACAATGAACAAGCAAACCCTCATCACCATCCTTCTCGCCCTCGTCACTATGGCGGGACAGGCGCAGACCAAGACAGCCACCATCAAGGGCTATTCGCCTGCATTGAAAGACAGCACAGTGGCAGAGTGTAGTATTGAAAATGTGCGCGTTGCATCCGACACGGTCGTCGGTGGACAATTCACCCTGACCATTCCCGTGGAAGGACTTACGAAAAGTTACCTGTTCCTTGAGGGAGAAGGATGTCCCAATCATCTGATGACTATTTGGCTTCGACCTGGTGTGAACGTGAACCTGACGGGCACACACTGCCTCTACCCATTGTGGAAGGTGGAAAGTCCGCTACCCGAACAGCATACACTGAGCCGCATTACGGAATATGGCCATGACACGCTGGCAGAAATGTTGCGGCTCGGTCTTGCCAATGCTCCGTGGGAAGAAGAAAGGGCTGTTTATATGAAATACTTGAAAAAGACGATGGACGTTCTTCCCTCATTGCCGGTAGATGCAGCGTCGCTCGATGAGTTGGAGGGAGTGGCTATGACGGCAAGAAACTATAAGAAGGATTTCCAATACATGGAGCAGTTGAAGGAACTGGAGGCCTCCACCGCCGCCCGTGCGCCGAAAGGGTTTGAAGAGCAACTGGCACAGATTCACACTCAGGTTTATCCGCCGCATGTCATGCAAGTAGGTGAAGAGGCCATTGATGCCGAACTCATTGATATGCAGGGCCAAAAGCATCGTCTTGCCGAAGTGCTGGGACAGCCAGGCCGATATGTGCTGCTCGATTTCTGGAGTCTGGGATGCTACCCCTGCCGCATATCGGAGCCGGAGATGAGAATGGCCTACGAGCAATCGCAAGGTAAGTTGGAAATCATCGGCATCAATCAGGATAAACTCTCTGCTTGGCAAGAGAACGATTTCAGCAAGGGCATTGTCTGGAAGAACTGGAACGATGGGAAGATGGGCAAAGCCGACGTCGAAAACCACTATTGCGACATGAAAGCCATACCTTATTATGTGTTGATTTCGCCCGACAAGCGCATCCTCTGGAAGGCCGCCGGTTACGGTGTGGGATGGTTTATGGGCATGGTGTGTGCCATCAACGGTCCCAAGCAGGACAACACCGCTAATCTGCAAGTCGCCATCCGAGAGGTGGATGCCGATGCCGGCGGCACCACCGTCAGTTTCCGCTATTACGGTCAAGAGGGCTATTGGTTCCGCATCGCCAAGGATTCCTATCTTGAGGCCAACGGCAGGAAATATAAACTGAAAGAAGCGAATGGCATCGCGCTCGATGAGAACAACTATCCCAAGCAGAAAGCGTCGGAAAGCACGGAGGGTGTCATGGGCAAACTGTTCTTCGCCGACTTCACGCTTACCTTTGAGCCATTTGAAACTGTTCCTTCCACTTTCGATTTCATAGAGGGCGATGAACAGGGTGCCTTCGTCATTCGTAATGTTTCGGTTGAAAAGTAGGAATGGCAAATGATAAATGACAAAGCATTATAGTTATGAGTTCTTAATTGTGAATTACTGCGGCAGTTCTTTTTCAACTTTTCAATTTTTCACCTTTTAAATGTCGGACATGTTGCCTCCATAGCTTAAACTTTGTTAGAAAACGCGGGCTTTTAGGGATTGATTGCCGGATTTTTAGTACTTTTGCGCCGGAAATTGTTATTTGGCTTTTTATGATAAAAGTAAAGAAGAAAAGGAAGGCGGTTGCCGCGGCCTGGCTGGCGGTGCTGCTGATGTGTTTCCATGCCGTGACGGCCCGCGCCCAGGGCGACACGCTGAAGATGCAGGGCGCCGACGTGATAATCGAGCAGAACGACTCGGCGGCCATCGACAGCATCGTGTTCGACGAGGCCGCCGTGGCCGCTGCCGACAGTCTGATGATGATGGACGAAACGCCGGGGCTGCACCAGCAACTGAAAATGAAGTTCTTGGAGGGCAATGCCGGGTTCATGTCGCTGGTGGCTTTGGTGCTGGTGCTGGGCCTCGCCTTCTGCATTGAGCGCATCATCTACCTGACGCTGAGCGAGATAAATGCCAAGAAACTGCTCTCCGACATAGAGGAAAAGGTGATGGCCGGACAGGTGGAGGAGGCCAAAGACCTGTGCCGCAACACGCGCGGTCCGGTGGCCAGCATCTGTTACCAAGGGCTGATGCGGCTGGGCGAGTCGATGGAAGACATTGAGCGCAGCATCGTCAGCTACGGGTCGGTGCAGAGCGCCAACATGGAGAAGGGGTGCTCGTGGATTACGCTGTTCATCGCCATGGCCCCGTCGTTGGGCTTCCTCGGCACGGTGATTGGCATGGTGATGGCTTTCGACCAGATACAGACGGCCGGCGACATCAGTCCCACCGTGGTGGCATCGGGCATGAAGGTTGCCCTTATTACCACGATTTTCGGCATCATCGTGGCGCTCATCCTGCAGGTGTTCTATAATTTCATTCTCTCGAAGATTGAGCATATCACCTCGCAGATGGAGGAGAGCGCCATTTCGTTGCTCGACATTGCCATGAAATATAAGATTAAGAACTAATGGCCCACCCCCGGCCCCTCCCGTAAGGAGGGGAGAGTAAACCGCATACGTCTTCCCCCAAGGGGGGGACATGAGTGGGGCACATTTTTCACTTTTCACTTTTCACTTTTCAATGATTGACTTCCTGCTTGTTCTGATGTATATTGCCGTAATCGCCACACTTGTTGTAACGGGGTGGTCGGCGGCGAGAAGTCTCTCCCTGCGCGACCGTTCGCAGCGCGTGGTGAACAATATCCCCGTGAGGCGTATTGCGTGGGCCACGGCGGCACTGTTCTTCCTCCTTCTCATCGTTGGCTTCCTCGTCGGCTCCTCGGCACCGATGACGGTGAACGGCGAGGACTATTCGCGATGGTTCTGGCTGAAGGTTTCCGACATGTTCATCTTCACGTCGGCATTGCTCATCCTGATAGCGGGCGTGCTCGTGGTGGCGTCAAAAAGGCACTTTTAGTTATGAGTTCTTAGTTATAAGTAGTTCTGGAGTTCTGGAGTTCAGACGTCACTGATGGCGCAGCCTTTTTCACCTTTTTCATTTTTCACCTTTTCACCTTTTAAATGGCGGAAGCAAATTTTTCACTCTTCACTCTTCACTTTTCACTTAATAAATGTTATTCAGACACCGGCGGCGGACCATTCCCGCACTCAACACCACTTCAACTGCTGACATATCGTTCATGTTGCTGATTTTCTTTCTTGTCACCACCTCGATGGACATGGACAAGGGACTGATGCGTCAGCTGCCCCCCGACGACAGCAAGCAGGAAGAGGTGGAACTTGACGTTGACAAGCGCAACGTGTTGAAACTGGTTCTCGACGGCGACAACCGGCTGACGGTTGACGACAGCATTGCCGACATCGGCCAGCTGAGGAAGCGCGTTGTGGCTTTTTTGGCCAAATGCCCCGACCGCGAGCACCACGTCATCACCGTTGACGTGGACCCGAAGGCGCATTACGATGCCTATTTTAACATGCAGAACGAGATTGTGGCCGCCTATCGGGCCATGCGCGAGGCACTGGCGCGGCGCAAGTACGGCCAGCCGTTCAACCAATGTACCGACCAGCAGAAAGAAGCCCTGCGCGCCTTTGTGCCACAACGCATCGCCGAAGTCTATGAACATTAAATCCCATTGCCGTGTTTAAAAGAAACCATCACGAAATGCCGGGGCTCAACATGTCGTCGATGCCCGACCTCATCTTTACGGTGCTGTTTTTCTTCATGATAGCCACCCATATCAGGAGTGTGCCCGTGAAAGTGAAGGCTGAGCTGCCCCAGGGAACGGAGCTGACCAAGCTGACCAAGCGCACGTCGGTGGTTTACGTCTATATCGGCCAGCCGCTGGGCACATCCGACGGCACCACGCGCATCCAGTTGAACGACCGCTTTGCCGAACCCGAGCAGGTGGAAACCTTCATACGGGCAGAACGTGCCGGCTTGTCATCGGAAGACAGAAAGCAGATGACCGTAAGCATCAAGGCCGACAAGCACACCGACATGGGAACGGTGACCGCCGTGAAGCAACAGTTGAGGAAAGCAGGCGCCTTGAGAATCAATTATTCAGCAAAATCACGGTGATTTGTGATTTTATTTTGACAAAATGAAAGTTTTTGCATAAAAAATAAAAGATTTTGTGCCCTTTTGCTTTCGTTTCGATATTTTTTCACTAACTTTGCAGAAATAATTTTATCATTATGGCACATCATCAGTTAGATTCATTAGACAAGAAAATTCTTCGAATGATTTCAGAAGACGCCCGTGTTCCCTTCCTTGAAGTGGCCCGCACGTGCAATGTAAGTGGAGCTGCCATTCACCAGCGCATTCAGAAACTTACGAACATGGGAATCCTCAAAGGCTCTCAGTTTGTCATCGACCCCGAGAAGATAGGCTATGAAACGTGCGCCTACATCGGCCTCAACCTTCACGACCCGTCGAAGTTCGACACGGTGGTGGAGGCCCTGGAAAAGATTCCAGAGGTCGTGGAGTGTCATTTCACCACGGGCGATTACGACATGTTCATCAAGATATATGCCGTCAACAACCATCATCTGCTCAACATCATCCACGACAAGTTGCAGCCCCTCGGCCTTTCAAGAAGCGAGTCCATCATCTCGTTTGGCTCTGCTTTCAGCCGCAAGTTGCCCATTGGCGATTTGATTGAGGATGATGAAAACTCATGAAGAACCCATGGAAAAGAAAATCGGCAAAGGCATCCTCGTGAACTCGGGGTGCCTTTGCCGATTTTTCTTGTTTGATGTTTCTTAGTCCTCCCGCGGACGCTCGTAGTCGGCGAAAGAATATCTGAAAAGGTGCTTCTCGTCGGTGTCGTGGTCTTCTCGCCTCACGGCCACCCAGTTGTCGTAATTGGGAAAGAAGGCGTCGGCGTCTTCGGGCTCGTCGTCTATCTCTGTGAGGTACAGCCTGTCGGCTTTCTTCAGCGCCAGCCTATAGACTTTCTCTCCACCGATGATGAAGACGTTCTCTTCGTCGCGACATTGCGCCAGGGCTTCTTCGAGCGACGGAAAGCACTCGCACCCAGGCAAGGCCGTTTTCGTGCGTGTCAAGACAATGTTCCTCCTGTTGGGCAATGCCCCCTTGGGCAGGCTTTCAAACGTGCGCCGGCCCATGATGACCGTGTGCCCGGTCGTGAGGGCCTTGAAGCGTTTCAGGTCATTGGGCAGCCAGTAGAGCAGGCGGTTGTCTTTGCCAATGGCGCGGTTGCGGGCAACGGCAGCTATGATGTTGACTATCATTTGTTTCTTTCTTACTGGTGAACCGTTATACCGAAACCTCTGCCTTGATATGAGGCCACGGGTCATAATTCTCAAGTGTGAAGTCCTCGTATTGGAAGCTGAAGAGGTCCTTTACGTCGGGGTTGAGCCGCATCACCGGCAGAGGCCGCGGCGTTCTTGTGAGTTGCAGCCGTGCCTGTTCCAAGTGGTTGAGGTAGAGGTGTGTATCGCCTGTTGTGTGAATAAAATCTCCAGGCTTCAAGTCCGTTGCCTGTGCCACCATCATCAGCAGCAAGGCGTAGGAGGCGATGTTAAACGGCACCCCGAGGAAGGTGTCGGCGCTGCGCTGGTAGAGTTGTAGCGAGAGGCGGTCGCCGGCCACATAGAATTGGAACATGGTGTGGCAGGGTGGAAGAGCCATTTTGTTCACTTCGGCCACGTTCCAGGCACTCACCATCATGCGCCTTGAGTTGGGCGTGTTCCTGATTTGTTCCACCACCATCTTTATTTGGTCAATAGTGCCGCCGTCATAGTCGGGCCATGCGCGCCACTGGTGGCCATAGACAGGTCCGAGTTCTCCGTTTTCGTCGGCCCATTCGTTCCATATCCTCACGCCGTGTTCCTGAAGGTATTTCACGTTGGTGTCGCCTTTCAGGAACCACAACAGTTCGTAGATGATGCTTTTCAGGTGCAATTTCTTCGTAGTGAGCAGCGGGAAGCCCTCAGAAAGGTCGAACCGCATCTGGTGTCCGAAGATGCTTCGCGTGCCCGTTCCCGTGCGGTCGGGCTTGTCGGTTCCTTCGTCAAGTATGCGTTTCAGCAGGTCTAAATATTGTTTCATGATGATGTTATGTTGTTGAGTCTTAATACTTTCGGCGGGTTGTCGGGAGCATGGGAGCTTTTTATTTTCCATCCCTGCGGATAAGGATTGTTGGCGCGGTTGCCTATGTTCTTCACAAAGCCGAGGTTCAGCCCGTTGTATGCCACTGTCGTCCATCCGCGCGGCCTGTCGCCGGTGAGCGTCAGGCTTTCTTTTCTCAGGAACGTGATGGCCTCATCATAACTGAGACCGTATTTTGGCAATGGCAGGGTGCCAAGGCCCGTGGCCAGGGCCAGCGAGGGGTGGGGGAGGAGTTCCTTGCCTTTCACTTCGCCCATCCTGATGCCGGCATGGAGAAGCCTCAAAGAGTTGTCGAGGCGGTCGTGGCAGGATGCCCATTGCCCGGGGATGGCAAACAGACCCGCACCATTGTCGCGCCATTCAAACCCCTGCTCTTCCATCATTTCCCAGCCTTTTGGCGTTTGCGGTTTGCCTTTTGCCTTTCTTCCGTTTTCCTTTTTGTCTTTCCGTGACGTTTCGTTTTCCCCGTCTTTTCGCAATATGGCCATGAAAAGTCCCTCGCTTTTTGTAAAGCCTGGGATGAAGCGATACACCGGTTTGTGGAAGGTTTGGCTCAATGAGCCCCTGATGCCCCACGAGTCGTCGGTGTCAACGTCGAGCACCTCGGCACCCATCTCCCGGCAAATCCATTCCACGTTGTCTTCGTTTTCATGCTGGTTGAAGGTGCATGTGGAGTAAATCATGATGCCGCCGGGCTGCAGGCATGGCCAGATGTGTTGCACGATTTCCCGTTGCAGTGCTTGGCACCGTTCCACGTTTTGCATGCTCCACTCTTCCCTGGCGCCGGGGTCTTTCCTGAACATTCCCTCGCCCGAGCAGGGCACGTCGGCAAGCACAACGTCGAACAGCATGCCGGTCTTTCGGAAGTCTTTCGGCAGGTTGTTGGTGACGATGACGTCGCGGTGCCCCCATTTCTGCATGTTCTCCGCCAGCACCTGTGCCCGGCTTGCCACGGGCTCGTTGCATACGAGCAGGCTTCCGTCGGGCAGGGCAGCTCGTGCCGCCGTGGATTTTCCGCCCGGAGCTGCGCAGAGGTCGAGCATTATGACGGGTTGCCGCACATATTGCCTGAGAACAAGGTCGATGAACATCGACGCACTCTCCTGCACATAATAAGCGCCGGCGTGGAACAAAGGGTCGAAGGTAAATGCTTCGCGGGTGGGAAGAAACATGCCCGAGGGGCACCAGGGAACACGTGTGGCCAAAGGGCTTGCCATGCCGAAACCTTCTGATTTCTGCGGATGGAGGCGCACACTCACTGGCGGCAGGTCGTCAAGGATGGCGTGTTCCACCATTTCCCAAGCCCTTTCGCCCATCAGCCTGCGGGTTTCAGCAATGAATTGTTCTGGAAGCATTGTTGTCTTTTTTTTAACTTTCGCAAGCTCCGCTTGCTCTTAGGAGTTGAGGAGTTTGGGAGTTGAGGAGTTTAGACGATAGTCGTAGCGCACCCCTAATGGCCCTAATGGCCCGGCCCCTCCCGTAGGAGGGGAGAGTAAAACGCCGAACGTCATCCCCCAAGGGGGATTAGAGGGGGGCCTTATTCTTCACTCTTCACTCTTCACTCTTCACATAAATTGCCTTATTTTTCCAAAAACTTCCTCGCCCTCAGCGCCATATTCTCGCGCAGCTGGTTGCGGTAAAGCCATATTTCACGCGTGTGGTAATTGCCTTCGCAGCCAATCAGCGGCAGCACATAGTCGGTGGCCGAATAACCCGTCACTATGAGCAGCCGGGAGTCTGTGTCCAGACACACTGTCATGGTGTCTTTCTCTTGTTGGTCAATGGGCAGAAGCGGAGTGGGTTCCGTAATGAGCGTGGCCTTAGCGTCGTCGGTCCTCCAGTTCACGGGGTTGATGGCAAAGGCGCTCTTGCCAATGCCTTTCATGACGCACGACGTGTCGCGCACGGAGTTATAGCAAATGGTCACCCCTGTGTCGCCGGCTCCCTTGGCCCCCATAAAGCGATTGCTTGGGCGTAATGTTTCCTCGGGGATGCCGATGCCGATGGTGTAGGCAGCAATCATCCGTCCGAAAGTGCTGTCGTCCATTTCCTTCATCAGTTCCACCACGAGCCTGCCGCCAATGCTGAAGCCCGCCAGGATGAACGGCCGCCCCTGGTTATAGTGTTTCAGGTAATGGCCGAACGCCTTTCTGACATCGTCCAGCGCCACCGGCATCCGCTCAGCTTCCAGACTGTCGCTGGTGAACGTCTGGAGCGAACACTGGCGGTAATAAGGCGAAAAGAAGTTCAGCCGCCCGCTTAGGAGGGTGTCCACCCCCAGCATCTCGCCATAGAGGGGCCGCCGCACGCTGTCGTTATAGGTGTCGGCGTGGTGGAAGGGCGTTCCGTCGGCCAGCGTGTAGTCGCCCGTTTCGGTAGAAATGATATAGAAGATGTCGGCCGGCGCCTTGCGGTCGGTCACATACCATTGCGTGCTGTCGTTGTAGTCGGGAGGGGCGGGAATGTTGTCGGTCGCTCCCGCCATAGTCCTGCTCTCCAGGCATCCTGCCAGCAGGGCACAGGCCGCCAGGGCGAAAGTCGTTTTCAATATCTTCATGATGTTCAAGCCTATACCGGGGATTGTCTTATTCATGCCAATGGGGTGCAAATCATTTTGAGTGCAAAATAATACAAAAAAAAGAATATCTCCAAATAAAAAAGTGAAATTTTCAACTTTTATGGCCCACCCCCGCCCCCTCCCGTAAGGAGGGGAGCCCCGTGCCCCGCACATCCTCCCCCCTTGGGGGGATTAGAGGGGGCTCACTTTTTCATCTTTTCACTTTTCACTTTTTCAACTTTTATGTTTACCTTTGCACGCGGAAACACCTAAGAAACGATATGACGAAGAAACTATTTTACATCTTTTCAACCCTGTGCCTGTTGCTTTTTGGTGGAACAAGTGCAAATGCCCAAAGGAAACCCGCCAGCGTGATACTTGTGGCCGGGCAATCGAATACCGACGGCAGGGTGAGCAACAATGAGTTGCCCGAATATATCAGGCAAAACGGCTATAAACATTGCTTGTGGTCGTATGGTAGCGACACCATTTCGGGTGGAGGACGATTTGAACCTTTCTGGCCAAGGGTCGCCAAACCCGACAACCACGAGCGGTGGGGCTATGATGCCGTAGTTTATTATCTGCTTGACCAACATTGCAAGCGCGACTTCTACGTCATCAAAGAGTCGTTGGGAGGAACGGCCATCGACACGGCTTGCGTAAGCACCAACGGCATGTATTGGAACGCCTCGGAGGACTTCCTCGCGTCAACGGAAGCCGCAGACAAAGGGGGAAAGTCGCTCTTGAAGGCTTTCACCGAGAACATCGGCGCGTGCATCGACAACGTGCTCTCACACCACAAAAGAGGTTTTAAGCTGAAGGCCCTCCTGTGGCACCAGGGAGAGAGCGACAAGAAAATGGCCGCCCACTATTATGACAACCTGAAAAGTGTGGTGGCATACATTCGCACATACCTTGTGGAAAAGACCGGTAACACGGCTTATGCTCATCTGCCGGTCATTTGCGGAACATTCTCAGAGAAAAGCCGCGACCATAGCGAACAAATTGTGCAAGCCCTTGCCCGCCTGGAGAGGGAAGATCCCAATTTTCATGTCGTGGATGCCAGCGATGCCACCATTCAAAACGACCGCCTCCATTTCGACGCCCAGGGAGCCGAACTCCTGGGCTGGCGGATGTACAAGAAATTAACGGAAGTGGCAGGAAAAATCAAATAAAAGGGCTATGCCATAGGAGCCGATGCTTCCAAGTGTCGGAATTTTTTTTTTTGCATCTTCCGCATAACCTCCGCTTATAGCCTTCCTGCTTTATCATTTATTATTTTTCATTTATCATTTAGCGCAGCGCCCCCCCCCCTCATTTGTCAAGATTTTTCATGGTTTTTTGAATACCCCAAGAGGTTTGACGGCAATTTGCGAGGAGAAATATTGAAGTTTGAGAGGAGAGATTTGGCGAATCTCTCCCTGAAAATTGCAGTCAAAATTGGCACGATTTACAAATGGCTGAAATTCAGCAAGTTACAAAAACAGCAAAATTTCGCCTGTTTTGTCAAATATTTTTACCAGATTGTACCTATGCTGTTATCCATCACAAAAAGAGGTATTTTTGAACGGGTGACGGTTATATTATTATTCAAGTTTCTCATTCGCTCAACTTCTTGGAGTTACAGGAGTTCGGGAGTTACAGGAGATAAAATGCTTTTAAATGATGAATTCTTAGTTATGAATTATGCACGGCAGCAAAAACTCATAACTCATAACTCAAACTTAATAGTTCTGAAAACTCCCTTTTGGTCAGTTTGCAGAGGCTGGAAGTATTGTCTGAACTCCTGTAACTCCTGAACTACAT
>JAFVHN010000090.1 GCA_017474515.1 Prevotella sp.
ACCGGAGCAGATGCTTTCTTCGCCATTCACTCCATCGCGGACACGGCATGGAAGAACAAACAACCACAACTCGACGCCATCGCAACCATTCTATCATTGTAGAGTGGAGCATATACGCATGGCTATTGCTGAATAGTTACCCATTAGAAAGCCGGGCCATGGATGATGGTAGGTATTATGAACGATTTATGTTTTTTCTTTATCTTGCGACGGGTAACGGAGCAGGTAAAAATAGTAAAAAATATTGACAAAATGTACAATTTTCTACAATATTTGTAATTCGCTGAATATCAGGGGGTTGAAAATCTCCGTTGGTTTGACCGCAAATTTCGGGTAGAAAAATGGCAGTTTGAGGGGAGAGAATTTGCAAATCTCTCCCCTCAATTTGCGGTCAAACCTTTTGGAGCAACCCAAAAACCATGAAAAATTTTGACAAAATGGAGCTTTTGCGCAGAGCCAAATGACGAAGACTAATAAGCCTTTTCGATGCCTCAAAAAGCGAGGTCTTCAATATAAGAAAAGATATAGGAGTTCGGGGTAAAGAAAACCGTTCTCAACAAGAAATCCATCTTGCTGAGAACGGTTGATGACTATTGCCAGAATCAATGGTTGGCCATGCGGTAGATTTCGGCCATCTGGTCGGGCCCGAGCACTTCAAGGGCGCCCACGGTGATGGTCTTTCCGCGGCTGCATTTATCTACGAGCACGCCGATTTCATCCTCGCTGATGGTGCGGCCCAATAGCTCGCCGATGGTGGTGGGCATGCCGATGGCGCGGTAGAACGTCTCCATGGCCTCGATGCCCTTTTCGGCGGTGCGCAGGGGATTGGTGAAGTCGTTCTCCACGCCCATCACGTTGACGGCGAAACGTTGGAACCTCTCCACATGGTTTTTCAGCACGAAGCGTGCCCACGAGGGCCAGATGGCTGCCAGTCCGGCGCCGTGGGTCACGCCATAGACGGCGCTCAGCTCATGCTCCAGGCGGTGGGTGGCGAAGTCCTTGCCCAGCCCGCACTCCATGAGATTGTTGTGAGAGAGGCTGCCGGCCCACATGATTTGTGCGCGGTGACGGTAATCCTCGGGATTGCGGAGCACCTCGAAGGCACTGTCTTTCACCGTGCGCATCAACGCCTCGGCCAGGGCGTCGGTGAGCGTCATGTCCTGCTGGGGGGTGAAATAACGCTCCATGGTGTGCATCATGATGTCGGTGGCACCGGCGGCTGTCTGGTATTCGGGCAGGGTGAAGGTGCGCTCGGGGTTCATCACGGCAAAGCGGCAACGACACAGGTCACTGTTGATGCCGCGCTTGTTCTTGTCTTCATCGCGGGTGATGACGCAGCTGTCGCTCATCTCACTTCCGGCGGCGGGGATGGTGAGCACGCAACCCACGGGAATGGAGTCTTGCGGCACGGCCTTTCCGGCCCAGAAGTCCCATACGTCGCCGTCGTAGCAAAGTCCGTAGGCGATGGCTTTCGACGAGTCGATGACGCTGCCGCCTCCAACGGCAAGAATGAAGTCCACACCCTCGCGACGGCACAGGGCGATGCCCTCTTTCACTTTAGAGAGCAGCGGATTGGGCACCACGCCGCCCAGCTCGACAAAGGGGATGCCGGCCTCGGTGAGCAGGCGGAACATCTTGTCGAGCAGGCCGGAACGACGGGCACTGCCGCCGCCATAGTGTACAAGCACTTTTGTGCCGCCCCAGCGCTTGATGAGGGCGGGCACTTTTTCTTCACTTTGTCGTCCGAACACTACCTGAGTGGGACTATAGAAATTAAAATCGTTCATGTCCTATTATTCAAATTAGTTTCAAAAAAACAATGTCAATGATGATTGCTCACTTATATGAATTTATTTGGAAAAAACATGTAAAGGGACGGTCAACGCGCCTTGGGCGTGGTACATTCGTTCACCAGGTACACGATGCTCATGTATGGAATGCCGGTGTTTGTCTGGAGGCCGATCTCGCAAGTGCGGCTATTGGAGTAGCCCACTTCAATATGGTTCTGCTCGATTTGCGGGCGCAACTTGCGGAGCGCGTACTCGTTGACCTCGGGGAAGGTGAAGCCTCGGTCGCCGGCAAACCCGCAGCACCCCACTCCCTCGGGCAGGAAGACATTGTTGCTACACATTCGGGCAAGGGCCATGAGCTGGTCCGACACGCCCATCTCGCGTGTGGAGCAAGTCAGGTGAATGGCTATGCGGCGGTCGATGGGATGGAAGTCGAGGCGGTCCTTCAGATAAGTCATAATGAACTCGGCAGGCTCGTAGAGCTTCATCTTCGTGATGACCTTCTTCATGCGGTGCAGGCAGGGGCTCTGGTCGCAGAGCACGGGGTATCGCCCTTCGCCGCTGGCCTTCCACAAGGCCTCTTCCAACTCGGCACTCTTGCGGTCGGCAATGTCGAGCATGCCCTTGCTTTCCCAAATCTGTCCGCAACACATCTTGTCCATTCCCTCGGGGAAGATGACCTCATAGCCGGCCTTGTTGAGCAGGTGACACATGTCATCGACGAGCGATTTCTTGACCGGTGCACCCTTTGCCAGTCCCATGGTCTGGTTGATACAACTGGGGAAATACACCACCTTGAGGTCCTCCTGAGCGGCGGTTCCTATGTGAGCGCCGGGCTTGGGCTGGCTGAATTTCTTCGGCATGGCGGTTGTCCACAGGGGCAACCCCATCTTGTTCATGCCGCGACACACGCTTGTCATGACCGATGAGCCGAGCACGCTGTGCCCGAGGTTGGCTACGCCGAGCACCATTCTCAATCCGCTCTTGATGCCGGCCATGTGGTTGGCGGCAAATTCGCCGGCCTTGTAGCCCGTGGGACTGTCGAGCATGTCCATCTGCCTGATGAGGTGCGTAAGCTCGCCGGTGTTGATTTTCATGGGACAAGAGGTTGAGCAGAGACCGTCGGTGGCGCAGGTCTGGTCGCCGTAGTATTTGTATTGCTTCTTCAACGTGGCCACGCGTTCGGGGTTCTTTCCGCTGGCCTCCAGGTCGCGTATCTCGCGTTGTATGGCAATGCGCATCCTCGACGAGAGGGTGAGTCCGCACGACACGCAGTTGACCTCGCAAAATCCGCACTCTATGCACTTGTTGGCGCGCTTGACGGCCTCGATGGTCTCGCGGGCGGTCGAGGTGTGCCCGTCGCGGAAATAGTGTCCGCCGTCGGGCACTTTGTCGAAGGCGTAGTCGAGCACGGGCAGCGGTTTGAGGCACTTGATGAAGCACTCAGGGTCGTCGTTGAAGATAACGCCCTGGTTGAGCAGGTTGTCGGGGTCGAAAATCTGCTTCAGCTCCTTCATGGCCTCGTAGGCCTTCTCGCGCCATTCATATTTCACGAAGGGAGCCATGTTGCGTCCGGTGCCGTGCTCAGCCTTCAGCGAGCCGTCGTATTCTTCCACCACAAGGCGTGCCACGGCCCTCATCATCTCCTCGTAGCGGCGAACCTCGCTCTCGCTCTTGAAGCTCTGGTTGAGGATGAAATGGTAGTTGCCCTCGAAGGCATGGCCGTAGATGCAGGCGTCGGAATATCCGTGGTCGGCAATGAGTTTCTGCAACTTCACCGTGGCCTCGGGCAGGTCCTCAATGTGGAATGCCACGTCCTCGATGAGGCACGACGTTCCCACGGGCCGCGTGCCGCCCACGCTGGGGAAGATGCCCGAGCGTATGGCCCAGTATTTTCCATAAACGGCGGGGTCTTCGGTAAACTCGGCGGGGATGTATAGGCGGAACTGCTTCAGGCAATCCTGAATGGTGGCAATCTTCTGGAGCAACTGCTCGTGGGTGATGCCCTTGGTTTCGGTCAGAATGGCGGTCAGGTTGTGGTAGTCGCCGGGCTTCACGCCGGCAATCTTGCCCGCGTCAACGTCTTTCTTATATTGCAGGAAGACGGGGTCGTCAACCGAATTGAGCGACATGTAGTCGAGCATCTCGGCACTCTTCACCACCAGGTTTTCGGCGCTCATCTTCAGGTCCTCGTCGCCCGACTTTAGTTTCTTCATGGCCACCACGGCCTCGCAACTTTCCTTCATGGTGAGGAAATAGACCATGGCCGATGCCTTGTAGCGATAGTCGCGCAGCGTCTTCATGGTCACCTCAGAGAGGAATGCCAGGGTGCCCTCAGAGCCCACCATGCAATGGGCCATGATGTCGAAGGGGTCGTCGTAGGCGATGAGCGGCCGCAGGTTGAGGCCGGTGACGTTCTTGATGCTGTACTTGGTGCGTATGCGGTCGGCCAGTTCCTTGTCGGCCCTGACGCGGTCGCGCAACTCCTCAATGCGGCGGATGAAGTCGGGATGCGACTGGCGGAAGCGTGCACGGCTCTCCTCGTCGCCGGTGTCAACGATGGTGCCGTCGGCCAGCACCAGCCGCGCACTCACCATCATGCGGTCGCTATTGGCATGCACGCCGCAATTCATGCCCGAGGCATTGTTGATGACAATGCCGCCCACCATGGCACTGCCCACCGATGCGGGGTCGGGCGGGAACACGCGGCCGTAGGGCTTCAGCACCTCGTTCACGCGGGCGCCGACGATGCCGGGCTGCAGGCGGATGGTTTCCCGGCCGGGGCCAAGCTCGTAGTTCTCCCAATGCTTGCCGGCAACAATGAGCACGGAGTCGCTGATGCTCTGCCCCGAGAGCGACGTGCCGGCGGCGCGGAAGGTGTAGGGAATCTTGAAGCGGGCACAGGTCTTCACAATCTCAGACACCTGGGCCTCGTTGTCGCTTCTAATCACAATTTTCGGAATCAGCCGGTAAAAGCTGGCGTCGGTACCCCAGCCCAGGGTTCTGAGCTCGTCGGTATAAATCTGGCGGGGGGGCACAAGTTTTTCCACTTCAGCCAGAAAAGCGGCATAATTGGCCGGAAGATGGTCGGCACTGCGGTTAACGGAATTTGACATGATTGAAAAAAGATTTTGCTATTATATAAGTTTTCGCAAAGATAGCACTTTTTTTTCATTCCCGACGAATATTTTGCGTTTTTTTCGTTTTTGGGAGAAAATAATTGTATTTATTTGTATTTATGGGCTTTTACAAAACGACATCGGGATGCACGGCGATGGATTTCGCCATGCTGCATCCCGGTAATCATGGAAGCCTGCCAACCCTTCACTTTTTCACGCTATTGGGGTGGATAGTCAGGGGGTGTGGAAATTATGAAAAATCTTGACAAAAGTTCCGATTTTTCGAAACTTTTGTAACACATTGATTATCAACGGCTTTAAAATCACGGGGAGTTTGACCGCAAATTTCGAGGAGTTTGACCGCAAATTTCTCCTCTCAAACTTCACAATCTCTCCCCGAAAAATGCGGTCAAACTTTTTTCAAGAAGGAAATTCTTTGAAAAATCTTGACAAAACCGAATGAAAATATTTTACAAAAAGCGTTCTCCTGAAACCCAAAAAGGCACCCATCCTGCGGAGAGGAATGGGTGCCTTTTGGAGAGCCTCTTGTCGGATTCGAACCAACGACCCCGAGATTACAAATCACGTGCTCTGGCCAACTGAGCTAAAGAGGCGGGTGGGCAAGCTATCTATATCGCGTCGCTCAACCCACTACCTTTGCTACGTTCCCGTCCTGGAGGATTCGCGGGGAGCTGACCGTATAGGACTTACCCATGTTTTTTGCGGGTGCAAAGGTACACATTTTTCGCAAAACGAGAAAATTTTTGCCCAAAAATCGCTTTCCCCGCGGCCGTTTTATCAGTATTTAACACTCGGGGAGGTGTGGAAAAAGGGGGAAAGGGGGAAAAAGAAAGGGTGAAAAAGACTCCCTTCGGCGTCCATTCACCCTTTCGCTCATTCATCCTTGATATTTATTTCAATCTCTCAACTTTATTCTATTCTGTGTATGAACTGATAAGGCGGATGAGCAGGTTATTGAGCTGCTCCACCTCATATTCGCCCACGGACGCCGCCATGTGCGGGTTGCCCACCCCGCTATGGTCGGTCAGGAAGACGTAGGTGCCGCCGGTGGCATTGGCAAAGAAGCGAAGCATGAACTCGGTGTTCTTGTCAACGCCGCTGGCTGCCACGGGAATAAGCTTGATGCCCAGCTTGGCGCAGGTGGCCACCGACTGCTGGAGGGAGCGGATGATCTGCGTCTCGTGGTGAGCCGGGGCATCGAGCACCATGAAGGCCAGGCGGGTGCGGGCATTGTTGTCCCACGACAAGTCCTGCAATGTTTTCTCAAGGGCTGTATGCACGGCCTCGGGATAGTCGCCGCCGCCATCGGCACTTTGGTTTTTCACAAAACTGGCAGTCTTGTTGACATTGTCGGTAAAGTTCTGATGGCGAGTAACATATTCGTCTCCCTCGTCGCGATAGAACAATGCCGCGGTGCGCATCTTCATGCCCGGACGAACCGACTTCACCTTGTTGATGATGTCCACAAGGTCTTGCTTGAGGAAGTCAATTTCGTCCATCATGGAGCCGGTGGCATCCACGATGAAGGCGATGTCGGCCTGCTGGGAAACCGACGGGGCTTTCTTACATACATACGTATTGAGGGGTTCCGACTGAAGGAGCGAGTCGAGGGGGCACAACTTGGGGTTTCCGTCCATCACCTCGCCATTCACGCTGATGCGCAGGTTGGCGGGGTTGACTTCTGTTTTTTGGAACAGGCCCACCCAACATTCGGCAAGGCCGTGGTTATCGGTAACGGTTTCCCAAACCACGCTGGGTTCACCCTCTCCGTTATGAAGCAGCTTGACTTTCACGCCGGGCAGGGCCTTGCCACTGGCATCGGTCACCTTCACGGGAATGCGGTTGTTGGTGTAGAATTGCCAATAGTCGCTCTTGTCGGAAAAATTGTTTCCCAGCATCAACTTCGACCAGAAAGACCAGTGGGTGAGGTCGCACCACTCGCCCGCGGTGACGATGCCGGCCTGCGTGTTTTCGTCGGGCATGCCCTCTCCGCCATTTCCGACGGCCACGCCATCCTTCTCTCCGGAAGTGCCTACGGCAAATCCAAAATAATCTGTTTCGAAGGAAACGGGCTCATCGTCGCCTTCTGATTTTGAACAAGAAACAACGAACATAATTGCCAGCAAACCGATGCCGGCCAGGGGAGCAAAGAACTTGATTTTTTTCATGATTCTAAAAATTTTGTTGTTTACCTTCAAAACGCCCGCCATCGGGAATACTTGCACCTGAAGCCGCGCTTTAACCTTCGTTAACAACAAAAAGAGGGGCTAAAAACCTAATTTTTCTAGAAACTCTAGAGAATCTAGAATCTCTAGAAAATCTAGAAAGTCTAAAGAGTCTGGAAAAAAAAAGAAAAGGCTTTGTCCGGGTTGGCCCGGACAAAGCCATCTAGTTTTACGAAGTTCGGAGCGAGCCTTACTTCTTGTTGAAAAGTGATGCCAACCAGAGCACAATCACGGCACCCACCACGGCAGTGGCAATGGTGCCAATCGTGGTGTCGCCCCATGAAATGCCTAACCATCCGAGCACATGGCCGCCGACAACACCGCCGAGAAGGCCGAGAAGGCAGTTCCACAGAAGGCCGAAACCCGAACCGCGCATAATCTTTCCGGCCAGGAAACCGGAAATGATTCCGATGATGATTGAATAAACAAACGACATAATCTTAAAATTTTAATTACCTTATTTATATATATAAGAAAAAAAGAGCGTGGTTATGGAATGCAAAGTTGGCGAAGGTCGTAGAAACTTCCATTGTAAACATCGAAGTCCACCGGCCTGTTGATGCCCGGCAAGCGCCCGGCATCGGTGTGCTGCCAGAACTTCCACTGGCCCTTATATTCCACCTTGTCAACATAATAATGGGCAATCCAGTAGGGGTAGTCGTCGAAAACGGGGGTCCCCAGGTGGGCCACCTTGAACCTATAGTAAGTGTAGATGATGGGCTTCACATGGTATTTGTCTTCCACAATATGAAGCCATGTGAGGATTTCGCGCTGGAAATCCTCTTCCGACATGCCGGAAGGCTTGTCCTCCACATCGAGCACCGGTGGCAAGTCGCCCTTCTGCAAGTGCACCTTTTTCAGGAAGAAGGCCGCCTGGTCGCGGGCGCTCGACTTATTGCTCCAGAAGTGGTAGGCCCCTCGCATATAGCCATATTTGCGGGCATTGCTGAAATTTTCCTTGAAACGGGGGTCAACAAACGACGACCCCTCGGTGGCCTTTATCATGATGAAGCGCACCGGGCACTTCTGAATCATGGCATTTTGCAACTGCTCCCAGTCTATTTCGCGCTGGTGGTGGCTGATGTCAATGCCGTGGATTTCGTAACCTTTCGGATATTTGGGGTCGCCAAAGAGTGCCTTCCACCTGAAACTGAACGGCCCCACGAACAAGTTATAGAACAGCCAAACGTAGAACACCACCCCGAGCATTGTCAATATGCCCGCCACCTTCCTTGGATGGCGTCCAAAGAAGGAGCGCTTGCTGCCTTTGCCAGCGCTTCGAAGCTTCTTGCCTTTGGTGGTCTTCACGGTAAAATATTAAAAGGAAAAATGAAGGGGCACACCGTCAAGAGAAGGTGGTGTGCCCCTGATTATCAGCAACAAAAGTTATTTTGCTTGCTCAAGAGCCAGCGTCATGGTGGGCTTGTCGCACACCTCTGCCGGTCCCCAGTACTGGATGGGTCCGGGATAAACGAAAGCCGTTTCGATGGCCCACTGGTCGCGCACGGCGGCATAAGCCTTGAAGGGTGCGCCGTCGAGTTCCACCAGAGCCTTGCGGATGACGGGTTTCATCTCGCCGTTTCTGCGCTCCATGTTCATCATCATCGTGATGGGCACGCCGCCGGCCTTCCATTCAGCAGCCGGAGCGGTGGTGTTTTTCACAATGGCCATATAGCCCGTCTTGCCGTTGGCAATGAGCTGTGCGGCACTGGAACCCAGGGCGTAGCAGTAGTCGGCGTCGAAGTTGGAAGGAGCGGCGCAGCGGCCCTCGTATCCGAAGAAGTGGTGCTGGGCGGCGAACTTGCCCACATACTTGCCTTCTTTCTTCCATTCGTCGAGCTTGGCAGCCACCATATCCGACAGCAGTTTCTCGGTCTCGATGAGCGACACCTGCACATTGCCGTGGGGGTCGCGGTCGAGTGAGAGCTGGCGGGCCACGCCTTCGGGCAGCGTTTCAAACGTAGCGGCATTCTCCTTCGAGAGGTGGGCGAGGATGTAGTTGCGCTGAGCCTCCTTGTCAAGGTCCTTATATTCATCACCATGGGCGGCCAGCAGGTCGTTGAGTTCCTGAATGAGCCGGCCCACGGCGGGAATGAACTCAATGAGTCCCTCGGGCACCACCACGGTTCCGAAGTTGTTTCCCTGAGCGGCACGGTTGGCAATGACCTGTGCCAGTTGCTCCACAATCTGGTTGAGCGTCATGTCCTTGGCCTCCACTTCCTCACTGATGAGGCAGATGTTGGGCTGGCATTGCAGGGCACATTCCAGTGCAATGTGAGATGCCGAGCGCCCCATCACCTTGATGAAATGCCAGTATTTGCGTGCCGAGTTGCAGTCGCGCTCAATGTTTCCAACCAGTTCCGAATAGGTCTTGCAGGCCGTGTCGAAGCCGAAGGAAGTCTCTATCTGGTCGTTCTTCAGGTCGCCGTCGATGGTCTTGGGGCATCCGATGACCTGCACGCCGCACTTCTTGGCAGCATAGTATTCGGCGAGCACACAGGCGTTGGTGTTCGAGTCGTCGCCGCCGATGATGACCACGGCCTTGATGTCGAGCTGGCGGATGATTTCCAGACCTTTCTCAAACTGGTCTTCCTTCTCGAGCTTGGTGCGGCCCGAGCCAATCATGTCGAAGCCGCCGGTGTTGCGGTACTCGTCGATAAATTCGGCAGTGATTTCCTTATAGTTGTGGTCCACCAGGCCGCCGGGGCCGAGGATGAAACCGAAGAGCCGGTTCTCGGGGTTCAGCTTCTTGATGGTGTCGAAGAGGCCGGTGATGACGTTGTGGCCGCCGGGGGCCTGTCCGCCGCTCAGGATGACGCCCACGTTCATCCTGGCTGTGTTGGCGGTGTCGCTCTCTTCAAACTCGATGAGCGGCATGCCGTAAGTGTTGGGGAACAGGGCCTTGATTTCCTCCTGATTGTCCACACTCTGGGTGGGAGCACCTTCTTTTACCTTAACATAACCCTGAAGAGCCTTGGGCAGCTTGGGTTGATAGGCAGCACGCGCCTGCTGCAATGCACTTTTTTTCATAAAAAATCGTTTGTTATATACTTTGACGGTTATCAATCAACTGAAAAACATTGCAAAATTACTTCTTTTTTGCGAATTTTGGAAAGAAAAACCGGCTAAATCGGACTTTTTCAACTTTTTTTGCACTCATTTGCTCCATATTCCATAAATTATTCATATATTTGCAATACCTAATGAACAAATTGTCACCACATAACGAGAAACGACATGACAAACAAAAGAGAACTGAAGAAGATTATCAATTACGTCTGCAACGACCTGATTGCGGAATGTGTGGCCGCCTCGCTCTACCATGGCAAGCCCGATGAGGAGAACGTGAGCGCCATCCTGTCGTCAATCCTCAAGATTCAGAACGACTACGTCAGCCGCATCTCCCATCCCGAACCGGGCATGAAGGCGAAGGATTATTTCAAGGATCTCACCACCAATTTCAACAAGCAGGTGAGCGAGATTATCGACCAGATAGGCAACCTCGACTAACGCCTTCACACGTTATGATTCAAGGCTTCTGCCGGTGGTTGCTCTACAAGCGCCTGGGATGGACGAAAGCCATCACCGAGGAGCATTCCGCGAAATACATCATCTGCCTGGCACCCCACACCAGCAACTGGGACTTCATTCTCGGACAGCTCTACATGCGTGCCGAGGGCTATTCCATTCAGTTCATGATGAAAAAGGAATGGTTCAAATGGCCCTTGGGACCACTGTTCCGGAAAATGGGGGGCATTCCCGTGTGGCGGTCGAAGAAGACCAGCCTTACCGACAACATCGCCCAGACGGCCCGCCAGGTTCCGATTTTCCACCTGTGCATCACTCCCGAGGGCACGCGGTCGGCCAATCCCGACTGGAAAAAGGGCTTCTACTTCATTGCCCTGAAGGCCGGCATTCCCATCCTGCTCTATGGCATCGACTACGAACGACGGCTCATTCAGTGCACCAAGACCATTTGGCCCACCGGCGACGTCGATAACGAGATGCGCGCCATCAAGCAGTATTTCAAGGACTTCAAGGGCAAGCATCCCGAGAAGTTCACCATCGGCGACGACCATTAGCCCGACCGCCACGGAAGGCACACCCCCCGAAAAACGCTGCCGATGCCGCCACCGCAGAATGCCGCGGGAAGCCTGTCGAAAAGGTGCTGAAAAGGGTATGAAAAACGCCCTTCGCAGTGCCCTATTTCATGCACCCGAAAACCGTAAAAAATCTTTACAAAAATGCTGTTTTTTCATCATATTTATAACTCATTGATTATCAGTACACTGAAAAATACCAGATGTTTGACCGCATTTTTCGGGAAGAGATCTTCAAGATTTCTCCTCTCAAACTGCCAAATTTCTCCCCGAAATTTGCGGTCAAACTTTTTTCAAGCCCTTTTTTTTCTGAAAAATTTTGACAAAACCGTGCCGTTCCACCCGCTCCGACGGGCATGGTTCCACATGGTTTTGCTGACGGTGGTTTGCACCCTGCTCTCATCGTGCAAAATGGGCCAGCGCATCCTTTCCGACATCCAGCAGCTGCCATCCTCTTCCACCCAGCCCTCCCCCACCCCTTCGGGTGGCGACGACAAAAGCACCAAGCCCACGGACGCTGCGTCCACGACGAAAAAAGAAGACAAGTCGGCCTACCCGTGGGGCAACAACGACTACGACGGCAAGCCCTGGGTGACCAACGCCTCGCGCCCACTGAGCATCAGCCAGGGGCTTCAAAACCGCCACATCTGCATCTGGCCCAGCCACGGCCGCTACTACGACCAGGCCAAGGAGACGTGGAAATGGCAGCGGCCCTTCCTCTTCGGCACCACCGAGGACCTGTTCACCCAAACCATTGTGGTGCCTTTCCTCATCCCCATGCTCGAAAAAGCCGGCGCCAACGTCTTCATGCCCCGCGAACGCGACTGGCAGCGCAACGAGGTGATAGTGGACAACGACGACAGCCAAAAGCCCAACTACGTGGAAACCAACACGATGAGCCGGTGGCAGAATGCCGAAGTGGCGGGATTTTCGTGGAAACAAGAGACATACGTTGACGGCGACAACCCCTTCGAGGCCGGCACCACCCGCATGGCCAAGAGCGTAAAAAACATGGGCAGCGAAATATCCTATCAGCCCGATTTTCCCGAGAGCGGCAACTATGCCGTCTATGTGAGCTACCCCACGGTGGAAAAGAGCGTTGACGATGCCAAATACACCGTGTGGCACCAGGGACAAAGCACCGTGTTCCGCGTCAACCAGCAGATGGGCGGCAGCACATGGGTATATCTCGGAACGTTCTATTTCGACAAAGGCTGCAACCAGTATAACCGCGTGATACTGAGCAACGAAAGCGACTGCAAAGGCTACGTCACCGCCGATGCCGTGCGCTTCGGAGGAGGCATGGGCAACGTGGTGCGCGGAGGCACCACCAGCGGCATGCCGCGCTGCCTGGAAGGCTCGCGATACTTTGCACAATGGGCTGGCGCGCCCTACAATATCTATAGCCCAAAGCAGGGCACCGACGACTACCGCGACGACATCTATTGCCGGCCATACATGGCCAACTGGCTGGCCGGGGGCTCCTGCTACCAGCCCGACAGCACGGGGAAGAAGGTGCCGCTGGAACTTTCGCTGGCCGTGCACAGCGATGCCGGCTTCAACCGCGACTACAAATCCATTTACGGCACACTGGCCATCTGCACCACACCCACCAACGACGGCATGTACGACGGCGGCATATCACGACAGGCCTCGAAGACCTTCGCACGTTCGATGCTCGACAACATGAACCGCGACATCAAGGCACAGTTCGGAAAATGGACCCTCAGGGAACTGTGGGACAAGAGCTACATTGAGACAAGGGTGCCCGAAATGCCCTCGGCCATCATAGAAACGCTGTCGCACCAGAGCTTTCCCGACATGGTGATGGCCCAGGACCCCAACTTCAGGATGACCATGGCAAGGAGCATCTACAAGTCAATCCTGCAATTCATCAACGAGAGCCACGGCAAGCACTACACGGTGGCACCGCTGCCGCCAAGCAACATCAGGTGCGAGTTCTCATCGGGCGACGAGCTGGTGATAAGATGGGACGCCACCACCGACGAGCTGGAAAAGTCGGCCAAGCCCGCCTCCTACATCCTCTATAGGAAAACCGGCGTGGGAGCCTTCGACAACGGCACCGCCGTGAAAGGCAACAGCTACAAGATGAAACTCCAGCCGGGAGTGGTATATAGCTTCAAGGTGTCGGCCGTGAACAAGGGCGGCGAGAGCTTCCCCTCGGAAACGGTGGCGGCGCTTCATAACTCGGGGGCCACCCGCTCGGCGGTCATCGTGAACGGATTCCACCGCCTGGCGGCACCTGCCGTCAGGGAAACATCCACCGAACAGGGCTTCGACTTCGACCTCGACCCCGGAATAGGCTACGGCCCGACGGCGGGATGGAGCGGCAGGCAGACCGTCTTCGACAAGACAAAAATAGGCATTGAAGGCCCCGGCGGGCTGGGCTACGGCTCCAGCGAATGGCAGGGACTGTTCCTCGCCGGCAACGATTTCAACTATGCCTACACCCACGCCGAGGCCATGAAAGGGCTGCTGGAGTATAACGTGTCGAGCTGCACGTCGAAAGCGGTAGAGACCGGACAGGTCAACCTCATGAAATACCACCTCGTGGACATGATTCTGGGATTGCAGAAAGACGACAACCGCTACGTCAGCTACAAGACGTTCACTCCCGCCATGCAGTCGGCACTGGCATCGTTTGCCAACAGTGGCGGGGCACTCATGGTGAGCGGGGCTTTCCTGGGCAGCGACATGACGGAGAAGGCCGACTCTACCTTCCTTGCCGACGTGCTGAAAGTCAATTACGCCGGACAGGTTTACCGCGAGGCCGACAACAGCGTGAAGGGCATGGGCACCACGTTCGAGTACTACAACCAGCTGGGCGAGGAGCATTATGCCGCCACGGCATGCGACATTCTTCATCCCCTGCAACCGGCCTATGCCACGCTGGTCTTCTCAACCGGCCACCCGGCAGCCGTGGCCTACGGCGGTTCCGACTATCACGCTTTCACCCTGGCCTTTCCCTTTGAGTGCATCACGTCGTACAGGAAGCGCGCCGCCATGATGAAAGCCATCGTCAACTTCCTTGGAAACAACTGATAACTATCTAATATAAAACAAGATATGGTAAAAATACAAGCCAACGCTTCAGGCACAAGAAGCATCGACATCAGCGAAGAGCACATCGAGACCATCAGGAAATATGAACTGCTGGAAAACATTGTGGACAGCAACGGCATCATCGACGAAACTGTTTTGGAGAAACTGCGCCTGCACGTCCGCGCCATCCTGGAAACCCAGAAAGAAGTGGACAGGCAACTGCTCGACCTCTGCCTCGACGTCATCTACAACAGCAACATGAAGGCATTTGCCCTCAACAAGCTCATTGAGCTGGTGGGACGCAAGCAATGAACAGCAACAACCAGCCGCTTACAGCATTCCTTCCCACCACCAAGAAAGAAGTGGAGCTGAGGGGATGGCAACAGCTCGACGTCATCCTGTTTTCGGGCGACGCCTATGTGGACCATCCCTCGTTTGGCGTGGCCGTCATCGGACGTGTGCTCGAAGCCCACGGCTACCGCGTGGCCATAGTGCCACAGCCCGACTGGCACGGCGACTTCCGCGACTTCCGCAAATTGGGCCGCCCGCGGCTCTTCTTCGGCATCTCACCCGGCTGCATGGACTCCATGGTGAACAAATATACGGCCAACCGCCGCCTGCGGTCGGAAGATGCCTACAGCCCCGACGGGCGCCACGATTGCCGGCCAGAATATCCGACCATCGTCTTTAGCAACATTCTGAAAGACCTTTTCCCCGATGTGCCCGTGGTGCTCGGAGGCATCGAGGCATCGCTGCGCCGCGTCAGCCATTACGACTACTGGAAAGACGAGCTGCGCAAATGCGTCTTGTGCGACAGCCGCGCCGACATCATCAGCTACGGAATGGGCGAAAAAACCATCGTCGCCATTGCCGAAGCCGTCGACAAAGGGGAAGGCACGGAGGCCCTGCACAACATTCCGCAGACGGTGTTCCTCTGTCAGAAAAAAGACATTCCAGGAGGCATCTCCCCCGACGACATCATCCTGCACAGCCACCGCCAATGCCTGGCCGACAAGCGTAGGCAGGCAGAGAACATGAAACATGTGGAAGTGGAGTCGAACAAGCTCCATGCGCGGCGGCTGCTGCAAGAGGTTGACGGTCGCTATGTCGTGGTAAATCCGCCGTTTCCGCCCTTCACCACCGAAGAGCTCGATGCGTCTTTCGATTTGCCCTACACCCGCCTTCCCCATCCCAAGTACAAGGGGAAACGCATTCCCGCCTACGACATGATCAAGCATTCCGTCAACATCCACCGCGGGTGTTTCGGCGGTTGCGCCTTCTGCACCATTTCTGCCCACCAAGGAAAATTCATTACCTCGCGTTCTGAAAAAAGCATCCTGCGCGAAGTGAAGCAAATCACCCGCATGGCCGATTTCAAAGGCTACCTGAGCGACCTCGGCGGTCCGTCGGCCAACATGTACGGCATGGCGGGGCGCGACAAAGAGCTGTGCGCACGCTGCCAGCGGCCTTCGTGCATCCATCCTGCCGTCTGCCGCAACCTCAACACCGACCATGGGCCGCTGCTCCGCCTCTATCGTGCCGTGGATGCGGTGCCCGGCATCAAGAAAAGTTTCATCGGCAGCGGTGTGCGTTACGACCTTCTGCTCCACAAAAGCAACATCCCCGAAGTAGATAAAGCGGCCAGGGAATACACCCGCGAACTCATTACGAAGCACGTCAGCGGAAGGCTGAAAGTGGCTCCCGAGCACACCGAGCCACACGTTTTGCAACTTATGCGCAAACCGCCCTTCCAACTCTTCGAGCAGTTCAAGCAACTCTTCGACAAAATTAACCGGCAGGAAGGGTTACGGCAACAAATCATTCCTTATTTCATCAGCAGCCATCCCGGATGTCGCGACGAGGACATGGCACGTCTCGCCATCATCACGCGGCGACTGGACTTCCATCTGGAGCAGGTGCAGGACTTCACGCCCACGCCGCTCACCATCGCCACCGAAACGTGGTACACCGGCCTGCATCCTTACACCCTGCAACCCGTCTATTCTGCAAAGACGCCGCAGCAAAAGCTCAGCCAGCGACAATTCTTCTTCTGGTACAAACCCTCGGAGCGCGAAAACATCAAGCGCGCCCTGAGAAAAATGGGGCGTGCCGACCTCATTCCCCTTCTTTTCCGCTGATTTTCCCAAACTGCCAAAAACTATGATTATCGAACAGTTTCGCGAAGGTAAGAAAAGTCTGGAAACTTGCGAAGACGGCATTGTCGTCACTCCCGCCCACATTGCCGTTGTTGATGGCAGCACCAGCAAGAGCAATTATCGTTTCTCACCCCTCGGCACCAACGGCTGGCATGCCATGAACGTCATTTCGCAAGCCATCGCCTCCCTGCCGCCGGAAGCCGGATTGGAAAAAACATGCCAACGGTTGACCGCAGCCATCGAACAGGAATACACGAAAGCCGGCGTGCCGGAGTCACAACTTACCGCCCATCCCGAACAACGCCTTACGGCCAGCGCTGCCATCTATAGCCGCCATCACCGTTGCGTATGGCTTATCGGCGACTGCCAGTGCCTTATTGTAAAGGAAATCTCGCGCAACACTTCGACCTTCAGCTACCACGACAATCCCAAGCCGCAAGAGGAAGTCTGTGCCGAGAAAAGGGCACGCCACATAGAGGAATCACTGAAAAAGGGGATGACCGTTGAGGATTTCCAAACAAGGGACACCGGCCGCGAGCTCGTGGTTCCCGACATCATCGCCTCGTGCCTTTGTCAGAATAAAACATTCTCGGTCATCGACGGTTTTCCCGTCCTCCTTTCAGCCGTGAAAACCGTGCCGTGCCACGATGCCTCACAAGTCATTTTGGCCACCGACGGCTATCCACGCTTGCTGCCAACGCTCAAGGAAAGTGAGGAATACCTTGCACGACTGCTTATTGAAGACCCGCTCTGCATCCGCCTGCATAAAGCCACGAAAGGCCTTATGAAAGGCGCAAACAGCTTCGACGACCGCGCCTACATCCGTTTTTCCACGACCGAAGCCACAAACGTCTAAAGACCAAACAGTCTTCTGAAATAATCGTTTCCCAGTTCCGGCCACGAAAAGCCTATGGACGACAACCGCTCCTGTGTGTCAGCCGCCTGCTTTTCCAACAATTTTACTGAACGCAACCACTGCTCTTTCCGGTCTGCTACCGAGGCCAAGAAGTCGAGGCTCATGCCAAGTGCCGCCTTTTCGGAAGTGGGCGGCAAAGTCGTCATCATGTCAATCAAAGTGGACATGGCGACAGGCCGTGCGCCGGCAAAACGTTCCAACAAGTCCGACAATGGCACGAGGGGAAGTCGGCACAACGAAAAAACAGGAGCCCCGCTCTCCTCTGCCGTTGGTGAGAAAGCCTGGCTCGCAAGGAGGCAGATGGCTCGGGCGAGGCCGTCAACAGGCGAGAAATCAACCTTCAAACCTTTTATCTCTTCGGGAAACACCTTCATGGCGGCCAACAACCGCAAGGAGGCCATGAGCGCATGATGATGAGAAGCCTTTTGGAAAATGCCGTCGGAAGCTCGCGGAGCCACCATCCCCGTGCGCACTATCTGCGCCTTTAGGCCGTGGGCAGCGGCATCGCATACCACCTTTTCAGCACGCTGCTTGCTATGAATATATGGATTGACAAAACCCGTTTCAACGCTCAAGGTTGAAATGAACGTCAATCCGCAACCTCTTGAGAAACAATAATCTGCAATGTTCTTGGTGCCCTTTGTGTTCGTGTCTTCAAGAGCATTCCCCGGCGCATGGAAATTGACATTGGCCGCACAATGGATGCAGTGAGTCACGGGCAGTGCATCGAGTTGAGGCAAGACGGAACTGTCGGTAATGTCGCCCTCAACCACTGTCACGTTTCGTGGCAATGACCGGCCGAAATAGTATTGATAAACCTTCTCAAGACGTTCGCGCCCCCCCCTGCCTTCTTTGTTTCTCACCAGGCAGACAACCTTTGTTTCAGCTGTTTCTGCCAATTCTCTCAGGATATGGCTTCCAAGGAAACCCGTGGCACCTGTAAGAAGGAATAATGGTTCGACACAAGCCCCAAGAGCCTCCTTTTTTGGGGAAGCCGCACAAACAATCGGGATTGGCCTTTCTCCCTCTGAAGACGGGGTGGCGGTTCCAAGCAACTTTGGCGTAGGACGCTGAAACACATCGCCATAGCCGACAGAGATGCCGCATTTCCTGGCTTCGGCCACCAGCTGCATCACGGTGATTGACGTGCCCCCAAGTTCAAAGAAGTCATCGTCGGGCCCCGTACCTTCCACGTCGAGCACCCGGTCGAAAAGCCGGCAAAGGGTTGCCACGTCCCCTTCGCTCGCCGTGTCTTTCGGTGACGGGGAAGGCGTTTCGCCCTTGCGCCGACCATCCGCCAAAGAGCATAACCGCGAATAATCTATCTTGCCCGAAATCAGGCACGGCAAGGCAGACAGGTGAACGAAAGCCTGTGGCAGGGCGTACGGTGGCAACCACTGCGCCAGACTATGGCGGATGTGGGGAAGCGGTTCCGAAGAAGAGGTGGTGTAGAAGGCTGTGACAAGGGTGTTTCCGCTCGATTGCCGAGCCACCACGGCGACATCTTTCACCCCTTCAATCTTCATCATAAAATGCTCTGTTTCTGAAAGTTCCAGCCGGTAGCCGTTGCGTTTCACCTGCCGGTCTTCCCTTCCCACGAAGACGAGGTTGCCCTGCCGGTCCCATTTCACGAGGTCGCCCGTTCGGAACACCCTCATGCCGGTGCACGGGTCGTTCAGGAAATGGCGAGCTGTCAGTTCCTTGGCCTGCCAGTACCCCAGCGCCGTTTGCACGCCGCCCAACCACAACTCGCCCACAGCTCCCTGTGGCAGCGGTTGTCCGTCGGGGTCCATCACCCATGCCTGAATGCCCGGCAAGGGCCGCCCTATCGGTATGCTGTCACCGAGAAGTTGTTGTCCACGCGGTATTTCATAGAACGTGGCATCCACCGTACACTCCGTTGGCCCGTAGGTATTGAAGACCCTGAGGGAGGCCGGAGGACACGAATGGAGCTTTTCACCGCCCAGGCAGATATACTCCATCGACGGCGGCAGGGGCTCGTCCAGCAGCATCAGGCCCAGGCGCGTGGTGAAACAGCCGCCCGTCACCCGGTTGTCGCGCAGGAAAACGCGCAGCCCTTCGATGTCGGTGCGCAAGGCTTTAGGAACAATCAGCACCGTCCCTCCCACGGTGAGCGCGGGAAAAAGGTCTTCCACCGAGGCATCAAACGAGAAAGGGGAATGGCACGCTATGCGGCTGTGCTCGGTCAGCCGCCATTCTCGGGCAATGAAATGTACGAAATTGAGCAGGGCGCCCTGCCCGATGACAACACCCTTTGGTTGGCCGGAAGAGCCGGAAGTGTAGATCATATAGGCGGGGGGCTTTAGAGATTCTAGATTTTCCAGAGATTCTAGAGATTCTAGAGGCTCTAGATTTTCTAGAGATTCTAGATTATCTAGATTTTCCAGGAAAGCCGGGGCATTCAGGATTTCGGGTTCTCCGCGGCGAGTGGTCACCACCAGCTTGGCACGGCTGTGGCCCACAATTTCCTTCATTCGCTCAGGAGGCAGCGAGGGGTCAACGGGCACGTATGCGGCGCCGATGCGCCACAACGCCAGCGCCATGACCACAAACTCCTTTTCGGCATCCATGAGCAGACAAACGAAATGCCCGGGGCGCACGCCCTGCGAGGCGAGCACGCCGGCCATCTGCCGCGACCGGTTGTCAAGGTCGGCGTAGGTAAGGCTTCCCTTTTCATCAGAGACGGCCACCCGCTCAGGAAACCTCTGCGCCTGTTTAAGAATCATCTGGGCAACGGTCGTCGCACGGTCATAGTCAACACTCGGCCCACGCCCCAACGCCTCCAGCCTCGGCAATTCCTCGGGGGCGACAAGGCTTATCAGCGAACTGCCGGCATGGGGCGAAGCCATCATCTGCAAGGCGCACTGCCTGACCGCCCCGGCAATCATGGCGGCCTCGTCGGAATGGACCACGCCACTGCTGCTGATAATTCGTATCTCGTAGGCCTCGCCAGTGGTATAAACCATGCAGTCAAGCCCTTTCCTCACCCGGCCATGAGGCAGTTGCCGCCCCTCGCCCACCACGTCGCCAAGGCGTATGTTCTCAGAGATGGCATCGCCCTGGAAAGCAAAGGTGACCACGGGGCTGACACCCATGTCGCGACAAAAATGAGTGGAGGGATAAGCGCTGTGGCGGATGGCCCGAAAGAGTTGATGCCCAAGGTCTTGCACCATTGCCAGCGCGTTGTCGTAACCACCGGTTTCCACCACGATGGGCACGCTTTTCACGAACATCCCCCACGCATCTTTCTCCTGCCTGTTGCCACGGCCGTGATAGAGGGTGAAAAAGGCAACCCTGCGCTGCCGCAACAACTTGGCGGCGGCCAAGGCGAAGGCGGCCATGAGCAGGTTTTGCGGCGAGGTGTGCCAACCACGGCACCAACGGTCCACTTCCGCCTTGTGGAGCGTGGCCACCTGCGTGATTTCATCCCCGATGCCGTCGTGTTCCATCCTTCCGAAACGAATGAACTCCACGTCGCGGAACATCTTGCAAAAATAGTCTTTCCCGGCCTTGTAAGCCTCGCCGCCCATCGCCCGAGCCTCCGCCACGGCCGACTCATACATTATTATATTGTCAACGCCGGGTGCATCTTTGCCGCCCTCCTCGGCCCACGCCGCCTGAAGGTCGCGGCACAGCATGTTGCGCGAAATGGTATAGCCGTCGGCAATGGCATGGTGAAGGTCAGAAAGGAGATAATGGTGAAGGGGTGTGGTGATGATTTCAAAACGGCACAGGGGAAAAGGGCTGTCGGGAAGGAAGGGGCGCACAAAGTCGTGGCTGACATAATGGTTGAAAGCCTCCTCGCTGAGAGAACGGCGCGGCACCGCCACCTCAAGCCGCCCGTCGCAATACTGGCGCACGCCGCCGGCGCCGTCGTTGACGAAGCGCGTGAGCAACACGCGTTGCCGCCGCACCATGGTGAGCACGGCACGCCACAGCCGCTCCACATCCGTCTGAAGGGGAAAGGCCAACACCGACGGAAGGTTGAACGTGGTGAGCGCAGGGTCCGACACCCACGACATATAGACGCCTTCCTGCGACTGCAACAACGGAAAGAGGGTGCGCTTTTCGGTCATCATCACTTTTCTGCTTTCTATGGAGTTGAAATGCGGCTACGGAGGGCAGACCTCCACTTTTCCGCCGTAAAGGTAAGGAAAAAAAACGACTCCGGGCACAATGACGGGCGGAAAAAACGCGCGGAGCACTTTTTTATGCCATTATTTCGCGTTCATTATTCATAAATAAAAAAATATTCGTAACTTTACACCGTTTTTCAAGACACACAACAATATGAAGAAAAGACAAATCCTTTTGGCAGCCATTGCCACGCTGGCGCTATGGCTGGGCGGCGGGGCAGCAGCCGGTGCCGCCACGACAGAGAACACGTTGCCCCTGGGCATGTATGAACCCACGATGAAAGGCGGTCCCGAGAAAATGGTGTTCGCGGCCTCTTCCGAAGGATATGTGAACATCCGCCAGAAACCCACCACCAAGTCCATCCTGCTGGGCCGGCTCACCAACGGCGGCGCGGGCGCCACCTACCTGCGCACGGTGGGCGAATGGTATGAAATCGACTGCGGAGGAACAAAGGGCTACGTCAAGAGCGAATACGCCACCGTGAGAAGCGCCGACGAGGAGGTGACCGGCGTTTACTATGTGGTCATCGGCAGCGAGACGACTTTGGAACGCGCCAAGAAAGCCCTTGAGACACTGCCCGACTTCTTTATCTGCCCCATCTACAAGGCCGTCATTGGCGGCACCCCGCGCTACCGCATCTGCGAAAGCTGTTTCAGCACGCAGGAGAAAGCCGAGGCCCGCATCAAAGACATCAAGGCCATGATAGGCCGCGACGACCTGTGGGTATGGTCCACCAACGAGCCCGCCACCTGCGTGTTCTGCCCAGTGGGGCCTTCGGGCGACCCTGTCACTCCGCTTCGCGTGGAGTAACCTCTTGCTTCCGAAATCACACATCCCTGCCGCCATCACTCAAAGGCGGCAGGGATTTTTTGTTTTTTCAATGCTTGTTGGAACCGACACAGAGGAGCCGATGCTTAGAAGTTGACGCCTATAGGAGCCGACGCTTAGAAGTTGACGCCTATAGGAGCCGACGCTTAGAAGTTGACGCCTATAGGAGCCGACGCTTAGAAGTTGACGCCTATAGGAGCCGACGCCTCCGAGCGTCGGCTCCTAAAGCGTCGGAGTAACTAAAAAAACTCTGAACAATAGTCTCAAGGAAGTCCGACGCTTGGAAGCGTCGGCTCCTAAAGCGTCGGAGTAACTAAAAAACTCCGAACAACAGTATTAAGTTACTCCGACGCTTGGAAGCGTCGGCTCCTATGGCGTCGGAGTAACTAAAAAACTCCGAACGATGGGGAAAAAAGTTACTCCGACGCTTGGAAGCGTCGGCTCCTAATGAGCGGCGGAGTAACTAAAAAACTCCGAACGATGGGAAAAAGTTACTCCGACGCTTGGAAGCGTCGGCTCCTATGGCGTCGGCTCAATTCCGGAAATAGAATTCAAAGTCTGCCCGCACCAGCACAATCGGGTGTTTTCGGACATACAGAAAGTATGTCCCTACGGAAAACAGCGAATGGCAAATTTGCCTGAACAGAAGGCCGGTGATAATAGCCGCCAACTTTATTATTTTTCATTTAGCGAAGCGCCATCGTTTTGTCAAGATTTTTCATAAGAAATATCACACCCCAAGAAGTTTGACCGCAAATTTCGGGGAGAAATCTTCAAGATCTCTCCCCTCAATCTTAAAGATCTCTCCTCGAAATTTGCGGTCAAACCAAATAACATTTGTAAGCCTCTGACATTCAATAACTTGGAAAACATTCGCAAAATCAAGTGGTTTTGTCAAATATTTTTACCAATTTTATCCTATCTCGTTATCCATCTTTCAGCCAAAAAAAACAGGGCGGATTTACAAGCTAAACGGTCCCGTTTTCCAGATGAATTCATTTCAAAAAAAGGGGCGGGGAAACCGCGTGGCGGCCAACGGATGGCGCACGCGGTTTCCCCGCCTAAGATGTCGGTTGCCCAAGGAAGGAACCGGCGGTTAGTATTTCACGGTGAAGGGCACCTGTTGCAAATCCTCGTCGCGCGACGACGTGCCGCAGAGGATGAGGTATTTGCCCGGCATGGTGGACAGCTCGTCGATGCTGGCGTCGTAGTACTCAAAAGCCTCGGCGTCGAGCTTGATGACGGCGCGCTTGGTCTCACCCGGCTGCAACGTGAGTTTCTCGAACCCGCGCAGGCTCTTGATGGGAGCATCGGGACGGTCGAGGGCTTTCACATACACCTGAACGGTCTCCTGTCCGGCCACGCGCCCGGTATTGGTGACGGGCACCACGACAACGACCGAGCCGTCTTTCTTCATGCTCTTGCGTGTCAGCTTGGGTTTGCCGCAGCGGAAAGTGGTGTACGACAGGCCGTAGCCGAAGGCGTAGAGCGGCTGGCCTTTGAAGTAGCGGTAGGTGCGGTTCTCCATGCTGTAGTCGAGGAAGTCGGGAAGGTCGGCGTCGGAGGCATAGAAGGTGACGGGCAACTTGCCAGAGGGGTTGAAACGTCCCAGCAGCACGTCGGCCAGCGCCTTGGCTCCGCCCTGTCCGGGATACCAGGCCTGCACCAGCGCGTTGTATTGCGACTCCAGCTCGCCGAAGCCCAGCGCCGAGCCCGAGCAGTTCACGAACACCACGGGGCGACCCGTTTCGTGCATGGCCCTCAGCAGGCTCTGTTGCACGGCGGGGAGGTTGATGTCCTTCTTGTCGCCGCCCTCGCCCTCCAGGCGTGCCGATATGCCGCCGATGACGACGATGGCGTCGGCCTGACGGGCTTCGGCAGCCAGCTGGCTGAACTCGGCCTTGTTGCGCTCGCAGATGTCGGCGTTGAACATGGCGAACTGTCCCTGTCCGTGGGCATACTCAATGACCACGTCGTAGGTCTGGCCCTTGGTGACGGGGAACGACTTGTATTGCACCTCGCGTCCGAAGAACCCGCGGCGGCGGCCTTCGGGCTTGGCCTCCTCCACCACGTTGCCGTTGATGCGGAGCTGGTAGCCGTTGTCGGTGCTCACGGTGTATTTCATCTCGCCGGTGAACGTGGCTGTGTAGCGTCCCGACACGCGAAGCGACACGCTGTCGGTGTTCACGCCCTGGGCGAAGCCCCAGGCGCCGAAGGTCGAGAATCGCAATTCCTTATAGTAGTCTTTTACGGCGGGCTCGCCCTTCAGTTCCCTGTTGTTGAAGAACTCCACGAGCACGCCCTTGCCGTCGTTGAAGTCGGGCAGGTGGCGCACGGTGTTGTATTCGTCGGTGAGTTCACAACCCTTGCGGTAGATGACGTTGGTGTTGGGCAAGGCGTCGCGGATGCCCTGTACGAGCGAGCGCTGGTGGGCCTCGGTGGGCGTGCCGCCGTAGTTGCCGTTGAGCAGTTCCACGTCGTCGGCATTGGGTCCCACCACGAGGAGCGTCTTGATGTCTGCCGACAGGGGCAACGTGCCGTCGTTCTTCAGCAGCACCATCGACTCGCGGGCGGCCTGCGTGGCCAGCTCGTCGTTGGCCTCACTGCTGATGACCTCGGGACCGAGGTCGGCCCAGGGCAGCAGGTCGGCGGGGTCGAACATGCCCAGCTCAAAGCGGCCGTAGAGGGTCTTGCGCAGGTGGTCGTCGAGCACGCTCTCCTTGACAAGTCCTTTCTCGAGGGCCTCGGTGAGCACCATGAAGACCTTTCCGCACTCCAGGTCGGTGCCGTTGAGCACGGCATCTACCGATGCCTCCAGCGGGCCCTTGTGCGTCTCGTGCTGACCGCGGTTGTAGAAATTGTTGATGGCGTCGCAGTCGGTGAGCACAATGCCGTCGTAGTTCCACTTGCGGCGCAGGATGTCAACCAGCAGGCGGTCGCTGGTGCAGCAGGGCACGCCCTCATAGCGGTTGTAGGCACACATCACCTCACGCACGTTGCCCTTCTTCACCAAGGCCTTGAAGGCCGGCAGGTAGGTTTCCCAAAGGTCGCGCATGGAAACAGAGGCGTTGTAGCTATGGCGCAAAGGCTCGGGACCGCTGTGTACGGCGTAGTGCTTGGCGCAGGCGTGGGTTTTCAGGTATTTATGGTCGTTGCCTTGCATGCCCAGCACGGTCTGCACGCCCAAAACGGCGTTCATATAGGGGTCTTCGCCACAGGTTTCCTGGCCGCGTCCCCAACGCGGGTCGCGGATGATGTTCACATTGGGACTCCAGAAAGTCAGCTCGGGGTTGCCGGGGTAATAGGTCACGCCCATGGGGACGTTGAAGATGTTGTGGTCGGAACGGTTCCAGTTGGCACGCGCCTCGTCGCTCACTGCCGAGAACACGTTATAGACGAGCTCGCCGCTGAACGCCGCCGCCATGCCGATGGGTTGCGGGAAAACGGTATATCCGCTCTGGCGCACGCCGTGACAGGCCTCGCTCCACCAGTTGTAGGAGGGGATGCCGAGGCGGTCAACCGACACCGATTTGTTCATCATCAGTCCCACTTTCTCTTCGGGGGTGAGCAAAGAAATGAGGTTCTCCACACGCTCCATGTAGGTCAGGCTGGCATCCTGGAAAGGATAAACGGTGCCGGGAGCCGAGGGCTCGTCGGTCACCACGGCCTTCAGCTGAAGGGCACCCAGGGTGGCGCCGCGGTCGTCGAGGAGTTCCACACTGCGCAGGTTCTGCCCGGTCGTGGAGGGCGTGAGGCTCACCACCACCGTGGCCTTGCCGCCGGGCAACAAAGCGGTGGAGGGAAAATCGGCATGGATGCACTCGCAGCTGGTTACGGCTTTCGACACCTTGACGCTCTCGCCCGAACGGTTGGTAAACGTGAAGGTGTGGGCCACGGCTCCGCGGTCCTTGTGAATGGTGCCGAAATCCCATTCATAAGTGTCGAAAGCCACACGGCTTACCTTGGCCTGCGCATACATGGAGGCGCAGACCGTCATGGCACAAACGGCCAAAAGAATGATTCTTTTCATTGTTAGATGATTATTGATGCGTAATTTTACCTGTGAATAGTTGATGAGGGCAAAATTAAGAAAAAAAAACGGCATCAAGGACTTTTCAACAAAGCTTTTTCATAACACGCTCGGCAGTGTTACAAAAAAGAAATAACGTGTAACAAAGTGAGTTTTCACTCCTTGCCACCGGCCTCCAGCCAACTGTCGATGAGCTGGCGGGCGATGCTTAATTTTTCGGGCAAATGGGGGAGGTTGTCGGCACGGAACCAGCCGCCGGTGCTGAGTTCCTCGTGCTGAAGATGAATGTTTCCGGAAACAAAATCGGCGTGGAAACCAACCATGAGGCCGCAGGGATAGGGCCAGGGCTGGCTGGCAAAATAACGGATGTTGGTGATGGTGATGCCCGTTTCTTCCATCACCTCGCGGGCCACGGCTTCCTCAAGGGTTTCGCCGGTTTCCACAAAGCCGGCCACCAGGCCGTAGAAGTCGCCGCGGAAATTGCGTGCACGGACCATGAGCACCTCATCACCGCGGTGGACGAGGACAATGACGGCGGTGGCCAGTTGCGGCCATACTTCCTTGCCGCATTGGGTGCAACGCTTACTGATGGCACTGGACTTCTTCATCGCTCCGCCACAAACGCCGCAATAGCGGGTGTTTTGGTCCCAATAGTTGATTTCGTAGCACTTGCCGGCATGCAGGTAATGCTCAAAAGGCAGCACATAATAAGACTTTCGCAACGGGCAGAGTTCATACGACGGCAGATCGGGAGGGCTGTCGATGCGGAAGGTTTTCATTTCGCCATCGGCAACAGGAAGGGTGTGAACGGTATTCCACGGCTTGGCAGGCAAGGGAGGCTGCACACCACGGGGAACGTCGAAAGTGCCGTCGGCTTGCTTCAAGAGCAACAGGTCGGACTGGCAGAAAATGAACCAAAGGGGTGTTTCCATGATTGCAAGGTCAGTTCCTGATAATGCTTACGATTTCCTCAAACTGCTTGCCCATGTTGAGGTTGAGGTAGATGTTATAGAGGGCGGCGGCCCATTTGTCCTTGTCGTCGGGACGCAGGGCGCGGTAACGCTCCATATAGGGCAAGGCGTGGCGGTGACAATCTTCCTGATACTTGCGGCGGGCAGCCGTCTTCATGTCGGCGTGCTCGGCCTCGAATGCTTTGTTGAGCCATGCGGCACCGGCATTGTAATAGGCCTCCGACAAGAGGGAATCTTTGGCGATAAGTCCCTCGCAGACGGCAATACACTCGTCGTACTGCCCCATGTTCAGCAGGATGTTACTCTTGGCATAGAGCATAATGGCGTTGTCGGACTGGCATTGCAATGCGGTATTGACAATGTCGAGAGAGGAATGGTAAAGGCCCCGCTGGTTGTAATAATCAACGAGGTGGGTGAAGAAATAGTCGGACTTTCTATAACTATAAAAACCCTCGTGAAGGGTGGCCACATATTTGGCGGTGTCCTTCAGTTGATAGTATGCCTCGGCAAGGTATTGGAGGGTGTACTCCAGGTGGGCGCTGTCTTTCCTTGCCACCTCGCCATAACACAGGCTTTTGTGGGCGTCGCCCAACTTATAGGCGGAAAAGAGGGCCCAATAGGCGGCCACCGAGTCGGGCGTGTAATGAAGCGAAGTGTAGAGGGGCTTGCGGTGACAATCGTAATATTTTCCGAGAAAAGTCAGGGCGTCGGGATATTTCTGCTTGCCGATGAACCACAGGCCACCATTGAAGAGGTTGCGGCGATAGCGGTGAAGATAGTTGGCATTCCGCTCGCGATACTTCATTTTCACCCGTCCCTTTTCGTCGGGAAGCATGTCGAGGGAGTCGAGTTGCTCGCAAGCATCAAACATTCGCTTGGCGAGGTTGAAGATGGCGGAGGTGTCCACCTTCTGGCGGAGGTACATCTTCTCGTTGCCCTGCTCATACTGTGCGCGAAGGGCCTCGGTGAGCACCACATAAATCTTTATGTTGTGCTGGTTGGCGCTGTCGGTCAAAAGTTTGCGCATAAGTTGCTCGGCCTTGTCAAGGTTTTTACGCGACTTGATAAAGGCCTGTGCCTGCGCAATGTCTTTCTTCACGTTCTTCTGAGCCAAAGATGGCTGGAAGAGGAAAGAAAAGACAAAAACAACGAGTGATAACTTCTTGAGAAAGGGCATTTGGAAGAAAAAAGTAAAAGTGAAAAGTGAAAAATCAGATGGTGTCAGCAAATTTTTCACTCTTCACTTTTACCTTAATTATTCACTTTTACCTAAAATATTATGATTACTGGTCCTTACCGGCTTCCACGGTCCTTGGGTCATCCTCGCCATAGAGGTTCCAATAGGCATTGTAGCGGTTGTAGCCCCAGTTGCTGATGTTCTTCTCGGGGTCCAGTTCCTTTGCCTTGTCGTAATAGGGGATGGCCGTTTTATAGAACTCGGCTTTCTTTGCCTCGTTGGTCTCATCCTGTGCCTTATAGCTATAGCAAGTGCCCAGATAGGTGTAGATGACGGCATTGTTGGGCTGGGAAGCCAGGGCCTTGTTGAGTGCTTCGATGGCCTTGTCATACTCCATTTCGGTCATGTAGTTCTGTCCCTTGAGGATGAGTGCCACGAAGTTGTTGGGGTCGGCGGCAATCACGTCGTCGATGAACTTCTGTCCCTGAGCCCTTTCGCCGATGGAGGTGTAGGCGTTGTAGAGGTTCTCAATGACCACGGCGTTGGCCTGGCCCTTGGTGTACTTGTTGAGATAGCTCTTGGCCTTCTCAATGTACTTCAGCGTGTCGGCCTTAGTCTGAAGGCTCTTCTGCATGGAGGTGAGCAAAATGTGCATGGAAGCTCCGCCATAGGTGCTGTCGTTGAGTGCATATCCGGCATACTTGATGGCCTGGTCGAAGAGGTTCTGGCGCTGGGCGGCGTTGCATGTGAAGTAAGCAATCTGCGGAAGCACGGGGTCTTTGCTCAGGTCATCGGCAAAGATGGCGCTCGAAGCATCGCAATAAAGCGACAGATAGTCAAACACTTTCTGCGGGTTGTTCTCGTCGAGTCCTTCCTGTCCGGGTTCGGTCATCACCTGGCGAGCCTTGTCGAGCGAGGGCAGGTATTTCATGAAGCCCTTCGGGTCGAGGTTCTTGAAGTTCACGGCCTCGCGGATGAGGTTTCCGGCGGCGGTGTAAGTGGTGTTCACATCAAAATCCTTGTTCAGCTGGCGAGTCATGTATTTGTCGTGCGAAGCGTCAAATTCCTTGGATGCCAGGTCCATGAGCTTTGTGCACACTTTCACCTGGTCTTCCTGTGAAAGAGCGCTGATTCCGGCCTGCACCATCTGCTTGGCATCGGCATAGGTTTTGGCCTTTTTGATAGTTTTTAAGATGTCTGTTTGAGCAAACGAGCAAGTGGCACCCAGTGCCAGCATTGCCATGATCATGATTTTTTTCATACGCTTTTATAGTTAAAAAGGTTGTTAATAAATCGACGTTATATTATTTTGAAGGTTTAATCCTACTGCTGCGGTTCTTCGTTTTCGCTTTCTTCGTCGGCAAAGTCCACGATGTCCACGGGAGCGGAGGCCTCATTGTTCTCTACATTCAGGTCTTTCTTGATGGCCTCGGCGTTTTGTGCCCATTCCTCGCGGCTTTTCTGCTCTACGAGCGCCTCGAGGTCGGAGCTCATCACCTTGCACACGCTGGCAATGACGTCGTTCTTCTTTGTCAGGTTGATGAGCCTCACGCCCTGCGTGTTGCGTCCCATCACGCGACATTCGGCCACGGCGAGTCTGATGACGATTCCGCTTTTGTTGATAATCATCAGGTCGTTCTGGTCGGTGACGTTCTTGATGGCCACCAGCCGTCCCGTCTTGTCGGTGATGTTAAGGGTTTTCACGCCCTTCATGCCTCGGTTGGTGACGCGATAGTCGGCCACTTCCGAGCGTTTGCCGTAGCCGTTTTCGCTCACCACCATGATGGTTTCCTCCTCGGGCCTGTTCACCACAATCATGCCGACCACGGCATCGTCGTCGCCGTCGAGCTGCATGCCCTTCACGCCGGTTGACACGCGCCCCATGGCCCTCACCTTGTCTTCGTGGAATCTCACGGCACGTCCGTTCCTGTCGGCCATCACCAGTTCGTTCTTTCCGTTGGTGAGCCTCACGTCCACCACCTCGTCGCCTTCGAGTATGTTGATGGCCATCACGCCCTTGCTCCTGGGCCGGCTGAAGGCCTCGAGCACGGTTTTCTTGATGATGCCGTTCTTGGTGGCGAACACCACATAGTGGCTATTGACGAACTCGCGGTCCTCGAGGCCTTTTCCGCGAAGTCGCAGTATGGCGTTCACGGCGTCGTCGCTATCGATGTTGAGCATGTTCTGAATGGCCCTGCCTTTCGAGTTCTTTTCGCCCTCGGGAATTTCATAGCATTTCAGCCAGTAGCAGCGGCCCTTCTTGGTGAAGATGAGCATGGTCTGGTGCATGGTGGCGGGATAAATGAACTCGGTGAAGTCGTTGTCGCGCGTGCGGGCTCCCTTGGCTCCCACTCCGCCGCGAGCCTGCTCCTTGAACTCGGAGAGGGCGGTGCGCTTGATGTATCCCAGGTGGCTGATAGTGATGACCACGGGGTCGTTGGGATAGAAGTCCTCGGCGTTGAACTCGTGCTCGTCGGGCACTATCTGCGTCTTCCTTTCGTCGCCATATTTCTCTTTCACCTCCTGCAGGTCCTTCTTCATCACTTCCTTGCAACGCTCGGGGTTATCGAGAATTTCCTGAAGGTCGGCAATGAGCACCAGAAGGTCGTCGTACTCCTGATGGAGCTGCTCGACGCGTAGTCCGGTGAGCTGGCTGAGCCTCATGTCCACGATGGCCTTGCTCTGCGGCTCGTCGAGGTTGAAGCGTGCCTCCAGGTTGCGCTGGGCATCTGAGGGGCTTTTCGAGTTCCTGATGATGTGCACCACCTCGTCGATGTTGTCCACCGCGATGATGAGTCCTTCCAGGATGTGTGCGCGCTCCTTGGCCTTCTTCAGGTCATAGCGTGTGCGGCGGATGGTGACGTCGTGGCGGTGTTCCACGAAATACCTCACGCACTCCTTCAGCGAAAGGAGCTTTGGCGAGAGCTTCGTCTTGTCGTGCTTGCCGGGCACCAGGGCAATGTTGTTCACCGAGAAGGTGCTCTGCAAGGCGGTCATCTTGAACAACTTGTTCAAAATGACGTTGGCGTTGGCCTCTTTCTTCACGTCGATGACGATGCGCATGCCCTGGCGTCCGCTCTCGTCGTTGGCGTTTGAGATGCCTTCCAGCTTGCCTTCCTTCACCAGGTCGGCAATGTATTCTATGAGCTGGGCCTTGTTCACGCCGTATGGAATTTCGGTCACCACGATTTTGTCGTGGGTGTCGTGGCTTTCTATCTCGGCCTTGGCCCTCATGACGATGCGTCCGCGGCCTGTCTCGTAGGCGTCTTTCACGCCCTGCAGCCCGTAGATGAAGGCGCCGGTGGGGAAGTCGGGGGCAGGAATATACTCCATCAGCCCCTCGGTGTCGATGTCGGGGTTGTCGATATATGCACAACAACCGTCGATGACCTCGCCGAGGTTATGCGTGGGAATGTTGGTGGCCATGCCCACGGCAATGCCGTTTCCGCCGTTCACCAGCAGGTTGGGCACCTTCGTTGGCATTACGCTGGGCTCCTGGAGCGAGTCGTCGAAGTTGTTCACCATATCGACGGTGTCCTTGTCCAGGTCGTCCATGATTTGCTCGCCCATGCGCGAGAGTCGGCACTCGGTGTAACGCATGGCGGCTGGTGAGTCGCCGTCCACGCTTCCGAAGTTGCCCTGCCCATCCACGAGGGTGTAGCGCATGTTCCACTCTTGGGCCATGCGCACCAGTGCGCCATATACGGAGCTGTCGCCGTGGGGGTGATACTTTCCGAGCACCTCGCCCACCACGCGTGCGCATTTCTTATAAGGTTTGTCGCTGGTGTTGCCGATGCCGGCCATACCATAGAGGATGCGGCGGTGAACGGGTTTGAAGCCGTCGCGCACGTCGGGAAGGGCACGCGCCACAATCACCGACATCGAATAGTCAATATACGAGGACTTCATTTCCTCCTCTATATTGATTTTGATGATTCTGTCTTGGTCAAAAGTCTGATTTTCGTCCATTATTATCGTTATTGTTTCTACTTACTGTTTTTTACCGGAAAAGGCCGCAGAGGGCTTTCTTTTGCCTTCTAAGCCCTTTTGGGTACTGAATAACCGCGCAAAAATACTGCTTTTTTTTCATTCCTCCAAACAAAGGAGCGCAAACGTGCGTTTTTTTAATTCTTTTTGAGGGTAACGGGGGCGCACTGGACAAATGAGGGTGAAATAATCTTAAAATTTCGCAAGTTGATGTAGTTCGGGAGTTCAGAAGTTCAGACAATAGTCGGGGCATTATTGTCATTTCTGAGGGATTGAAAAATCGATAGGGGAAAAGATGTCCGGCTGATTGCAAAAGGAAGGGGAAGCTGGTGGATAGTTTTTATGAAAAATTTTGACAAAATTGGCCATTTTTGCGACCATTTCATAAAGTGTTGAATATCAGAGGATTAAAGAATACGCTTGGTTTGACCGCAAATTTCGGGGAGAGATCTTGAAGATTGAGGGGAGAGATCTTGAAGATTTCTCCTCGAAATTTGCGGTCAAACTTCTTGGGGGGTGAAATTTCTTTTGAAAAATCTTGACAAAATGATTGCACAACACTTAAGGAAAAATGATAAGGGTTACTCTGTCTGAGCCGACGCATTAGGAGCCGACGCATTAGGAGCCGACTCGATAGGAGCCGACGCTTTAGGAGCCGACGCCTCCGAGCGTCGGAGTAACTAAAAAAACTAACGAAAGTAAGAAAAATAGTCCGACGCTTGGAAGCGTCGGCTCCTAAAAGCGTCGGCTCCTAAAGGCGTCGGCTCCTATCGAGTCGGTTCCTGAAAAGGCTCTTAAACAAGGCCTCAATAGCGCGCGATTTTATGTTTTAGACTGTAAATATAGTATAATTATTTCAAAAGTAGCCAGATTCAAAAGTCTTTTATTTCCCAAATATTCGTAATTTTGCACCCCAAACATCCAAGCAATGAAAAACGACAAGGTGACCCGGCTTTTCAACGAAGCGCTGAACCGTTACGCCCTCATCGGCGACGGCGACAAAATCCTGGTGGGGCTGTCGGGAGGAAAAGACTCGCTGGCCCTCCTTGAGCTGCTGGCCCACAGGCAGCGCATCTTCGTGCCGAGGTTCAGCGTAGTGGCCGTGCATGTGAAGATGAGCAACATCCCCTACCTGTGCGACGAGGACTACCTGCGGTCTTTCGCCGAAGGGCTGGGCGTGGAACTGATGGTTTGCGAAACATCTTTCGACGCCTCTACCGACACGCGCCACACGCCCTGCTTCCTGTGTTCGTGGCAACGGCGGAAGGCCATGTTTGAAATGGCCAAGACGCTGGGATGCAACAAAATAGCGCTGGGGCACCACCGCGACGACATCATGCAGACGGCCCTGATGAACCTCACTTTCCAAGGGCAGTTCTCGTCCATGCGGCCCCTCATGGCCATGGACCGCTTCCCCATGACCATCATCCGACCGCTGTGCCTCATCAGGGAAAAGCAGCTGGAGGAGTGGGCCTTGGAGCAAGGCTACCACCGCCTCAAGCGCGAATGTCCCTACAACGATGCCACGCGGCGCAACGACATGAAGGAGGTGGTGGCCATGCTCGAAAAACTCAACCCCGAATTTGCCTATACATTTTATAGGGCGATAGAGAAAAACGGCACCCCTCTCGAATACTCAAACAACCAAAGCCAATGAAAAAGACAATACCCGTATTGGGAATGATGTGCGCCGGATGCGCCGCCAACGTGGAACGCCGCATGAACCAGCTGGAGGGCGTGGAAAAGGCCGTGGTCAACCTCGCCACGCGCACCGTCATGGTGGAATACGACGAAAGCCGGATTTCACCTCAGCAGATGAAGGACGAAATCATGAAATCGGGCTACGAACTCGTGATTGAGGAAGACCGCAGCATGGCGGAAATGGAGAACCGCGCTCACCGGCAACTGCTGCTGAGAGTCGCCTTGTCGTGGCTATGCGCATTGGCGGTCATGGCCATTGCCATGAAATGGGTGAACGTGGGCAACCGCGACACGGCCAACCAGCTGATGCTCATCGTGGCACTAATCAACCTCTTCTACTGTGGACGGCAATTCTTCGTAAATGCCTGGAAACAACTGCGCCACGCCTCGGCCAACATGGACACGCTGGTGGCACTGAGCACCGGCATTTCGTTCCTGTTCTCCACGTTCAACACGTTCTGGGGCGAATCATTTTGGGGACAACGGGGCATGGCGTGGGACACCTGGTTCGATGCCTCGGTCATGATTATCACCTTCGTGCTTACGGGCCGGCTGATGGAGTCGAAAGCCAAAAACGGCACCGCCTCGGCCATCAGGACACTCATGGGACTACAGCCCAAGACGGCTCGCGTGGCGGAGGGCGGAGGGCTCAACAATGTGCCCATAGCCACCCTTCAGAAAGGCGACCTCATAGAAGTGAGGGCGGGCGAGAAAATTCCCGTCGATGGCGTCTGCACTGCCCCACCCCGCGACTCCGGCTCGCAGGAGCCGCCGCGCGTTGACGAAAGCACCATCACCGGCGAGCCGGTGCCGGCCACGAAACGGCCGGGCGACAAGGTGTTTGCCGGCACCACCCTGCGGCAGGGCACCCTGCACTTCAAGGCCACCGCCGTGGGGAAAGACACCATGCTGGCCGCCATCATTCGCACCGTGCAAGAGGCGCAGGGCTCGAAGGCTCCCGTGCAGCGCGTGGTGGACAAGATAGCGTTGGTGTTTGTGCCGACGGTGCTCATACTGGCGGCACTCACATTCGTGGTGTGGTGGGCCGTGGGCGGACAGGAACAGCTGCCACAGGCCCTGCTCTCGGCAGTCAGCGTGCTCGTCATAGCGTGCCCCTGTGCCCTCGGACTGGCCACGCCAACGGCCCTCATGGTGGGCATCGGCAAGGCTGCCGCCCAAAACATTCTCATCAAGGATGCCACCGCCCTGGAGAACATCCGCAACATCAACGCGCTGGTGATTGACAAGACGGGCACGCTCACCATTCCCAATCCCGACATCGATTTTGGCAAAGCGGAACAACTGAAACCCGAGGAGCGCGAACGGCTAAAGCCACACGCGCGCGAGGCCATGGAGCAACTGCATAGCATGGGCGTGGAAACCGTCATGATGAGCGGCGACAACGAGGAGGCGGCGGCTTATTGGGCACAAAAAGCCGGCATCGACGACTACCGCGCAAGGGTGATGCCGGGCGACAAAGAGCAGATGGTGAGGACGTTGCAGGAACAAGGAAAACATGTGGCCATGACCGGCGACGGCATCAACGACACGCAGGCACTGGCCGCTGCCGACGTAAGCATTGCCATGGCCAGGGGCACCGACGTGGCCATGGACGTGGCACAGGTGACACTCATGGGCGACGACCTGCGCCGCATTCCGCAAGCCATCATGCTTTCACGGAGAACGGTGAACATGATACGGCAAAACCTCTTTTGGGCTTTTATATATAATATAATATGTGTGCCCTTGGCGGCGGGTGTGCCACGGCTCTTCGGCCTCGACTGGCAAATCACGCCGATGTGGGCAGCGGCACTCATGGCCATGAGCAGCATCAGCGTGGTGCTCAACAGCTTGAGGCTGAAATGGGGGAAATAAGATTTGGAGTTTAGGAGTTTGGGAGTTTAGACAAAAGTTTTGTTCTGTTCCATGGTGGCAGGATTGATGTTTCAGAACTATTGTCTAAACTCCTAAACTCCTTAAACTCCTAAACTCCTTAAATATATTTGCGCGAAAAGCATCACGGCATCGTAGGATTGTAGCGCGGAAATGCGCGGAGCGGTGCGTCGTCGCGGCGTTCCACATTCACCTGAATGCTGAACGAGGGACTGACGTTATAGCGGACGGCAGCCCCGATGCGGTCGCCGATGTCCGACATTTCATAAAGCGGCAGGGGAACGAAACGGCGGTCGGGAGCCAGTGACTTCTGACCATAGAGATAAGCCTCCCAATGTTCGTCGAAACGATAGCCCAGCACGGCGGTGAGGCCCGCGTCGTTGAAGCGTCCATGGCTCCAGTTCACAGTGTTGAAATAGCCGCCGACAGCCAACGAGAGGCGGTTGGTAAGGGGCGAGGCATACATCAATGCGGCACTTTGCGAAAAGCCTGAGCCGAGACGGTTGTGGCGGCCGAAAGAGGTGAACACGCTGGCGCCAAGGCTGACATTCAGCCCTTCGTGGAGCTGCCAGTTGCACATCTGACCCCACATCAAGGGATAAACGCCGAGGCGAGGCAACCGACCGTAAACATTCAGCAAAGGCAGGGCGAGCGTGTCGGCGGCAACAACGGGCTGGGGCGACAACGCGGGCACGGCGACTTCATGAGGAAGGGATGGCAACACTTCCTGAGCACGGGCACCTACAAGCATGCCGGCAAAAACCAAAAGAGACAATATCTTCTTCATTTCGCCGCGAAATTACGCATTTTCGGCCATTGCAGGGCAGAGAATACTGTTAAAATGACACAAAAGAGAGCCGAATTATTCATTTTTGTCGTTCATTTTTGTTTTTTAAGTTTTCCAAGCCACGTTGTTCGCACAAGATTTCTTAACTTTGTCGGCTGTTAAGATATAACCCTATAGAAAAATGAAAAAAATTGTAATAATCGTGTTGGCAGCCATGCTGGCTTCCAACTATGCCTGTGCGCAGAACAATGAAGAAACCGTGAGCGAAGCCGTAACCGGATTGTGGAAAAAGGCCAAGCAGGGAGTGAAGAAATCGAGCCGCCGCGTGAAAGAGGAATGGAACGGCGACGGACTGGTGGAAGTGGACGGCCACAAATACATGAGGGTCTTCACAAAAGACCTGTTCAAGGACAAGGAAGCCGCCGCCTTCAAGGAAGCCTGCAAAGAGCTATTCAAGGAGAAATATCCCTCCACCAACATCATTTCTGTGGCCATTCCCCAGGAAGAATGGACAGAAAGCACCTCGCGCTCGCTGGGCAAGGTGAGCAAATACCTGAAAACCGTTTATTGCTATGTGCTGGCAAAAGACGGCGAAGACGGATACATCAACGCGCGATTCTCGTTCCAGAGAGTGAAGAAAGTGGGGAAAACCTGGTACGACGACCCCGACAACTGGCCGCTTTGGGAAAGGACCGACGTGCTCGTGCCAAGCGTTTACCGACAGCTGAAAGACATGGAATGACCTGACAACAACAACCACAAGACCTTCAACGACATGGGATTTTTCAAAACGCTTTTCGGCGGAAAACCAGAAACCGAGGAGCAGCAAAAGAAAAATGACGAGGGACGGCAGTTCGACGTATTGAAATACGACGGCGTGAAAGCCATGCGCCTACATATCACCGACCACGCCACACGCTGTTTTCAGGCTGCCCTGAAGATACACGACGACCTGGAAATCCACGACTACCTATCGCAGGTTTTCATGATGGCCAACCAAATGCCGGAAGCACTCGGGGAGATTGAAATACTGAAACGGGCAGAGCCGGAAAACACCGGCATCATTATGCGTTCGGTACAGGTGCGCTACATGATGGAGGACTACGAGGGCATGGCCGGGGAATGTAAGGCCATTTTGCAACTGAAGGAAGACGAAGCCCTGGCCTCGCTCATGCTGGCAAGGGCACAACTGGGGTTGAACAACACCGGGGAGGCTCTGCAAACGTTGACGGATGTCATCAAGCGCGAACCCGATTTCGCCGACGCCCGACTGTTGAAGGCCGGCACCCTGATAAAAGAGCACAGGCCAGAAGAGGCCGAGGAAGACACCGCATGGCTGATGGAAGCGGCTCCCGACAACGAGGACGTGTTGTTGCTAAAAGTAAGGCTGGAACACGAAAAAGGCAACCTTGAGCAGGCTTTGGAATACTGCAACAAGGTCATCGACGTCAACCCTTTCTCGGCAGATGCTTTCAACGAGCGTGCTGAACTGAGAAAAAGCATGGGCGACGAGGAAGGTGCACGCCAGGACCTGGAATATGTAAAGACCCTGACACCCGAAAACGACAATCAGGACATCGCCCGCAAAATGCAGGAAGAATCCAGCCTCAACCCTCTGATGTGACTTAACAGAATAACAAAATAAATCAATAATCACTAATCTGTACAATTAAAAAAAACATGAAACAATTATTCATTGCAGCTACACTATCGCTCTCTTTTGCAGTGCAAATGGCAGCACAGGACGCCACTGTGAACATTCATGTCAACGACGGCACTCAGAAAATCCACAAGGAAATCTACGGACAGTTTGCTGAGCACCTCGGCACCTGTATCTACGGCGGCCTCTGGGTGGGCGAAAACTCTCCCATTCCCAACACCAACGGCTACCGTAACGACGTGCTACAGGCATTGAAAGACCTGAAGGTGCCCGTGCTGAGATGGCCGGGCGGATGCTTCGCCGACGAGTATCACTGGATGGACGGCATCGGTCCCAAGAACCAGCGTCCGAAGATGCAAAACAACAACTGGGGCGGAACCATTGAGGACAACTCCTTCGGCACCCACGAATTTCTCAACCTCTGCGAATTGCTGGGATGCGAGCCCTATATCAGCGGAAACGTGGGCTCAGGAACCGTTGAGGAACTGGCAAAATGGGTGGAATACATGACCAGCGACGGCGACACTCCCATGGCCAAGCTGCGCCGGCAAAACGGCCGCGACAAGGCGTGGAAGGTGAAGTTCCTCGGCGTAGGCAACGAGTCGTGGGGATGCGGCGGAAACATGAGGCCCGAATACTACGGCGACCTCTTCAGGCGTTACTCCGTCTATTGCCGCAACTACGACGGAAACCAGCTCTACAAGATAGCCTCGGGCGCCAGCGACTACGACTACAACTGGACAAAAGTGCTGATGAACAACGTTGGCAACCTCATGAACGGCGTGTCGCTCCACTACTACACCGTATCGGGATGGGACGGCTCGAAAGGCTCCGCCACGAAGTTCGACGACAACCAGTACTACTGGACCCTCGGCAAATGCCTCGAGATTGAAGATGTACTCAAGAGGCACTGCGCCATCATGGACGAGAAAGACCCGAAAAAGAACATCGGACTGCTCCTCGACGAATGGGGCACATGGTGGGACGAGGAGCCCGGCACCGTAAGGGGGCACCTCTACCAGCAGAATGCCATGCGCGACGCCATGGTGGCCGCCCTCTCGCTCAACGTGTTCCACAAATACACCGACCGCCTGCGCATGGCCAACATCGCCCAGGTGGTGAACGTGCTGCAGTCGATGATTCTCACCGACACAAAGGGCACCGGCCACATGGTGCTCACCCCCACCTACCATGTGTTTGAAATGTACAAGCCCTTCCAGGATGCCACCTTCCTGCCCTTCGACCTGTCGTGCGAGAAGCGCAAGGTGCGCCACGACATGAACAAGGAGATGGACGAGTCCACCGCCGAAGGCTTCCGCACCCTGCCCCTGGTGAGCGCCAGTGCCGCCAAGACTGCCGACGGCACCGTCGTCATCTCGCTGGCCAACGTGAGCCTCGACAAGAAAAAGGAAGTGGAAATCAACATCGACGACCTGAAGGCCAAGAACGTCAGCGGACGCATTCTCACGAGCAAGAACGTTGCCGACTACAACGACTTCGACAACCCCTCCCGCGTGAAGCCCGAACCCTTCAAGGACGCCAAGCTGAAGAAAGGAAAGCTCACCGTCAACCTTCCCGCAAAGAGCATCGTGGTGCTTGAGCTGAAGTAAGCGCCCTCACCCTTTCAACCCACCAGAGCCGGAACAACCGTGATGCCCCGTCACGGCTGTTCCGGCTCTCTTTTTCACCCTCCGCCAAACCACGCCAACCCCTATGAAAACCTTTACGTTAAATTATTGCAGGTGATTGTTCCGCCATCGGCAAATTTTAGCTATCTTTGCAAACGAAATCAATCTATTAAAATAAATATCAAAAATCATGAAGAAATTGCAAGCTTTAAACAAGCAGACCGCTCCGAAGAGCGTGATGCCCGAAAGGATTATCCAATTTGGCGAAGGAAACTTCCTCCGCGCTTTCATCGACTGGATTGTCTGGAACATGGATGCCAAGACCAACTTCAACGGCTCCGTGGTCGTGGTTCAGCCCATTGAGCGTGGCATGGTTGATTGGCTCAACGGCCAAGACTGCCTCTACCACGTCAACCTGCAGGGCCGCTTGAACGGCGAGGCCGTGAACTCGCTGGAGCGTATCGACGTCATCAGCCGCGCCCTCAACCCCTACAGCCAGAACGCCGCCTTTATGGCCCTGGCCGAGCAACCCGAGATTCGCTTCGTCATCTCCAACACCACCGAGGCCGGCATTGCCTTCGACCCCGCCTGCAAGTTCAACGACGCCCCGGCAAGCAGCTATCCCGGCAAGCTCGTCCAGCTGCTCTACCGCCGTTTCAAGACCTTCGACGGCGACCCCAAGAAGGGCCTCATCATCATGCCTTGCGAGCTGATTTTCCTCAACGGACACCACCTCAAGGAGTGCATCTACAAATACATTGAGCTCTGGAAAGAAGACCTCGGCAACGACTACGAGGCTTTCAAGGAGTGGTTCACCAAGTACAACTATGTGTGCGCCACCCTCGTTGACCGCATCGTGCCCGGATTCCCGCGCAAGGAGATTGCCGACATCCAGCAGAAAATCGGCTACAAGGACGACCTCGTCGTGCAGGCTGAAATCTTCCACCTCTGGGTCATCGAGAAGCCCGAGAACATGAGCATCGACGAGCTGCGCGAAGAGTTCCCCGCCGAGAAGGCCGGCCTCCACGTTCTCATTGCCGAGAGCGAAAAGCCCTACCACGAGCGCAAGGTGACGCTGCTTAACGGCCCGCACACCGTGCTCTCGCCCGTCTCCTTCCTCAGCGGCGTGAACATCGTGCGCGACGCCTGCAACCACGAGGTGCTGGGCAAGTACATTCACAAAGTGCAGTTCGAGGAACTCATGGAAACGCTCAACCTCCCCATGGACGAGCTGCGCCAGTTTGCCGGCGACGTGCTCGAGCGCTTCAACAACCCCTACGTTGACCATCAGGTGACGAGCATCATGCTCAACTCGTTCCCGAAGTTCCAGGCCCGCGACCTCCCCGGCGTGAAGACTTTCCTGGAGCGCAAGGGCGAACTGCCCCAGGGACTGGTGTTCGGACTGGCTGCCATCATCACCTACTACAAGGGTGGCAAGCGCGAGGACGGCACAGAAATCGTTCCCAACGACGATGTCAAGATCATGGACCTGCTGAAGGAACTCTGGGCCACCGGCGACACGCAAAAGGTCACCGACGGCGTGCTTTCGGCCGACTTCATCTGGGGCGAAGACCTTCACAACGTGAAAGGCCTGGCCGAGCTGGTGAAGAAAGACCTCGACCTCATTCAGGAGAAGGGCATGCTCGAGGCCGTGAAGACCATTCTCTAAGGGAAAAGGTAAAAGTGAAAAGTGAAAAATTTGCTGCCGCCATCCCGCCTCATGTAGGGACGTGATATACCACGTCCGCAAGCGCAAATGACGAGAGTAAAAGCAATAAAAAAGCTGCCGATAGCTGAATATCGGCAGCTTTTTTTATGCTATTTTCGTATTGACGTATGGCGATAATCACCCACGGCCTATGGCCAATGCCCTGTAGTTCGCTCACTGAGAGTTCAAAAGTTCTGACGATAGTTCTATAAAACTCCATTCATTCCCCAAGGAACCATCGTTGTAGGTCCGGTAGGAAATTCTTCACTTTTCACTCTTCACTTAAATAATCAACCTAAAATGCGCAAAATGCGCTCTGCCGTCCTGCCGTCCCAACGGTCAGGCAGGGCGCTTTTTTTCCACCTGCCCGCCACCATGTCGGCCATGGCATCAGCCAGCTGCCCGGCATCCTCGCCAACGAGCACGTTGGTGCCCACCTTCACGGTTTCTATATGCTCGGTATAGCTGTTGAGCGTGATGCACGGCACACTGTTGAACGTGGCTTCCTCGGCCACGTTGCCGCTGTCGGTAACGATGCCGCAGGCGTGCGCGGCCAGCCATCCGAACTCCAGGTAGGGCAAGGGAGCCACGGCATGGAAGGCCGGGCAGCTGCCCACACAGTCCTCAACAGCCCGGCGGGCACCCTCGCGCAACGGTGCCACCAGGGGCACGCCGCCGAGGTTGGCGGTCATGGCGGCCACCAGCGGCTCCAGCTTCCCGCGGTCGTCGATGAGGGCGCGGCGGTTGAGCGTGAAAAGAACATAGCGGCCCTCCTGCAGGCCCAGGCTGTCCATCAATGCCGGACGCCGCCAGCGGTTGCGGTTATAGCGCAGGTTGTCTATCAAGATGTTGCCAACCATATAGACGCGGCTTCCCTCGGCACCCTCGCGGCTGGTGATGGTGCTGGCACCCTGGCCGGCGGTGAAGAGCAGGTCGCTCAGGCCGTCGATGACCAGGCGGTTCACCTCCTTCGGCATGCTGATGTCGAAAGAGCGCGTGCCCGCCACGAGGTGCGCCAGGCGGATGCCGCGCTTCTTCGTGACGATGGCCGCCGCCATGGTGCTGGCCAGGTCGTCAACCACTATCACCACGTCGGGCATCGACTGCGTGAGATAGGCATCGAAGGCTCCCATCACGCGGCCCGTAATCTCGTTCAGGCTCACGCTGTCCACGCCCAGGAACACCGTGGGGCGCGCTATCTGCAGGTCGTCGAAAAGCGCCGACTCCAGCGTGGGGTCGTCCTCGCAACCGGCATAGACAAGTTCAAAAACAATGTCCGGCTGCTGGGAGGCAGCACGAATCAGCGGAGCCAGCTTGATGAAATTGGGGCGGGCACCCGCCACCATACATATCTTCGTCATTTCCGTTCGGTTAATAAAATATATTCATTCAAGTTTCACATTCGCTCAACTTCTTGGAGTTCAGGAGTTCAGGAGTTACAGGAGTTCAGACAACAGTTCTGAAGACTCCCTTTTCGTCAGTTTACAGAGGTTGGAAGTATTGTCTGAACTTCTGAACTCCTGAACTACATCAACTTGCGAAAGTTGAGTTATATTCATAATGACCTGCCGCGGGCAAGGCCCTTCAGACCGGCCGCACGGCGGTTTCTTGTTTGCCATTGCAAATATACACACTTTATTTCAAAAAAGCCCCACCCTGCCCCACTTTTTTTCACAACCGGCCCCCATGAGGCGTTTCCCAACGTTCATACGCTTTTAGAAACACACTTATTGAAGGCCAACGTTGAATATTGCCGCCGACTTTATCATTTATCATTTAGCGAAGCGCCCTCGTTTTGTCAAGATTTTTCATAACTTTTTGACCCTCCGAAAGAGTTTGACCGCAATTTTCGAGGGGAAATCTTCAAGATTTCTCCCCTCAATCTTCAAGATCTCTCCCCGAAATTTGCGGTCAAAAACCAGCCGTTTTAAAACCCACTGATTATCAACGCGTTACAAAACGGCCGAATTTTACGCGATTTTGTCAAATATTTTTACCGGTTTTACCCCATCCCCTTACCCATTTTTTCCAGGCATAATAAAATGAAAAAACAAGTAGGGGCCGACGTGGTAGAAGTCGCTTATAGGAGCCGCAATAACTCATGCCTGCCATGTCGGCATCGCATTTGAAAATCTCAGTTGTTATCTATATGGATTTATTTTTTAAATTGTAATATAAAAAGTACTATCATAATAATACCTATAATAATTAATTTAATCGATGCTGAATGGCCTATTGTATTATCGTTAAGGAACGAACACAACAAACCGATTACAATACAGCATAGAGCTTGAGATACTTTTTGTATGTTCATTTTAATATTATTTTGTGAAAGTTTTACATCTAGTGCAAAATTATTATTAAAATATTAATATTAGTAACAATCTGTCGTTTATTTTGCAAAGTTTAACAAAACGCCGATCTTCCTGTGCCCGACACCGTCCAACGGACGGCCGCAGCATTTGCAGCAGGCAGGTTCGTGCTTTATGGCATTGTCCGGGCTGCTGACGGTCTGCAGCGTGTGTCCCTTATGGCCGGGCTGTCCGCCGCTCGGCTTCCCGCTTGGCTTCCGGTCGGACTACCAAGAAAGGCCTAAGCATCTGTGAATAAGATGCTTAGGCCTTTCTTCATATCCTGTGACATCGGGCGAATCAATCCTCTCCGCCGCCGCCACCGAAGGAGTTTTGCATATCGCCCTCACCCTGAACGTCGCCCTGTTCGTCGCGGCCCTCTTCGCGGTTTTTGCGCTTCATGTTGCCGAAGTTCCATATAGGAACCGACGCTTCCAAGCGTCGGCTCCTAA
>JAFVHN010000091.1 GCA_017474515.1 Prevotella sp.
CCGAAAACAAAAAAAGCCGACTACAAGTAGCCGGCACATCAGTATAGGGTGATAACAATTACAGTTCCTCAGCCTGACGAAGTTTCTGGACATAGATGGCATGCTCCATCTTCAAACGCTTCAAGACAGAAGGCTTGTCAAACTGCTGACGACGACGAAGCTCCTTCACAACCCCCGTCTTCTCATACTTTCTCTTAAACTTCTTCAGTGCTCTCTCGATGTTCTCGCCATCTTTTACTGGTACAATAATCATGTTTTTTTGCTTTATTATTTATTTGTTAAACTTTTATTTTCATTGCCTGCAACCATGATCCTTGCCGTGCAAAGTGACATGGTAGAAATTTGGCGGTGCAAAATTACGGCTTTTTCACGAAAGCACCAAGTTTTTTCAGAACAAATTGATTTTAAACAAGAAAAAAATCCGGAAAACGCTTGTCAACTCCCAAATTCTTCGTACTTTTGTAACCGTCATCACGAAGTGACAACCGTTTTTCATCTGCAAATCATCACCATGTCAGAGTACACCGACCACCCCACCCCCCAACAAATACAACAACTGTGCAGGGCCGTGGAAGAAGCCATGGGCGCCGCACAGCTGGCCAGAAGCGACTTCGACCGCCTGCAAGGCGACATCTTCAACCGCCTGCACATACACATCAGCGCCACCACCCTTAAGCGCCTCTGGGGATATGTGGCCACCGACAGCGTACCGCGGCAACGGACACTCGACACCCTGGCGCAGTTCATCGGCTACAACAATTTCCGACACTTCTGCCAGACGCAGCACGACGGCGACGGGGAGCCCAGCGCACCGGTGCTGTCGCGCCACATCGACGTGGAGAACGACCTCGTGCCCGACGACACCCTCACCATCTTCTGGAACCCGGGGCGCGTATGCTCACTGAAATACCTGGGCGACAGGCGATTCCTGGTGACCGAATCACAAAACACCCGCCTCACCGCCGGAGCCACCTTCCAGTGCAGCCTCATCATTGAGGGCGAGCCGCTTTACATCAGCAACCTCGTGCTCAACAACCACGAACCCGTGGGTTATATCTGCGGAAAAAGGGGTGGCATACAGTTCAACATGCTGAAAGCCAGGACATAGCACTCACACGCAAGCACATGTCGTCAACTATCTCCGAATTTGTCACCTCCGACTACGAGGGCATCTCGCGGGCCTTCACCGAAATCTCGCCCATCACCTCGCGGGGCTATTGCGACATCTTCAAGGCCAAGCGATACGGACGGTGGTTCCTCCTGAAAGCCCTCAAGCCACAATACGCCGACGACCTCGCCTACCAGCAGCTGCTCAAGAAAGAGCTCGACGTGCTCATGCTCCTGCAGCACCACGCCGTCATGCAGGCCTATGGCATGGAGGAAGTGACGCTCACCGAAGGCGACCGGCGACCCTGCCTCGTGGCTGAATGGATCGACGGCACCACGCTCGCCGATTTCCTCCACACAAGCAAGGAGAAAGCCCGCGACACCCGGCGACGCATCGCCAGCGAACTGGTGGACGCCGTGGCATACATCCACCAGCAGCAAGTGGTTCACCGCGACCTCAAGCCGTCGAACATCATGGTCACCCACAACGGCTGCAACGTAAAAATCATTGATTTCGGACTCGCCGACACCGACAGCCACGCCATCCTCAAGCAGCCAGCAGGAACACTCAGGTACATGGCGCCGGAACAAGCCGACACAACAACCCCCGACACACGCAACGACATCTACTCGCTCGGCATCATCCTTCAGGAGCTCAACCTCGGAGGAAGGGCATACCGACGCATCGCGGAGCAATGCCTGAGGCCCATAGAGCGCAGGTACCAGAACGCCGAGGCACTGAAAAAAGACCTCGACAAGGCAGCAAGAAAAACAAGTCGAAACATCTTCTTCATCATATCGGCACTCATCATCCTGGCCGCCATGATTTTTTTCATCAGGGGACTGCGCCAACGCGCGCAACGACTGGAGCAGGAGGCGGCGGAGATGGCCGTCAGGATGAAAATCCTCAACCACGAACTCATTGATTTTGAAGACAGCCACGTGGCGGCGAAATGCGTCAACCTCTGGGACACCGACAACGACGGATACCTCAGCCCCCAGGAGGCGCAGGCCGTCACAACGCTCGGAAACGCCTTTACCAACGACCCGATGGTCACCACTTTCAACGAGCTGAGATTCTTCACCGGCCTCACAGAGATAAATGCCGACGCCTTTCGCGACTGCAGCAACCTCGAGGCCGTCACCATCCCACCGACCATTCGCTTCATACGGAAGAACGCTTTCCGAAACACCGCCGTCACGACGTTCTCCTTCCCCTCTACCGTGGCGGCCGTCGGCGACAGCATCCTCGACGACTGCCGGGCTTTGCAGACCGTCATCTTCTTGTCCGTGCCGCCAAACGTCAACGAAGGCACCAGGCACTTCAACAACTGCCCAAGGCTGACAAACGTCTTCATTCCGCAGTACACCTACCAATACAGCCTCATTCCACATGCCTGGGAAGAGGTGGAGCACCTCATGACCGACCACATCGTCTTCAAGGACCCCGAGGTAGAGGAGGTTTGCCTCAACCACTGGGACATCAACCGCGACAGGCGCTTCACCATTCAGGAGGCACAGGCCGTCACGGAGCTTGGAAACGCCTTTACCCGCAACCCCCTCATCCGCCATTTCACCGAGCTGCGGTTCTTCACGGCACTGCAGGCCATCGACATCAACGCCTTCATGGGCTGCATAAAGCTCGAAGACGTCGCACTGCCCGTCACCATAAAGACCATCGACGACAGGGCGTTTTGCGAAACGCCGGAGATGAAACACATTGACCTGCCTCAGCACCTGGAGAAAATCGGCAACAACGCCTTCGCCATGTCGGGCATTCAGAGCATACACATACCGGCCCGCGTCGGCACGGTGGGGCTCCACGCCTTTTCGGGCTGCAAAAGCCTTACCACAGTGACGGTAAGCCCGGAAAACACCACCTACGACAGCCGCGACAACTGCAACGCCATCATCCACACCGCCACAAACACCATGGTGAGCGGAGGAACCACGACCACCTTCCCGACAAGCGTGAAGGACATCTCCGACGAAGCTCTCGTGGGAGAAGACCGCGAAGTCTTCGTCATTCCGCCACACATCCGCCACATCGGGAAATGGTCCTTCAACTTCAACGTGCAGCATGTTTACTGCATGTCGCCCGTCCCGCCGGCCTACGACGCGCAGGGCGGCACCGGCATCATTTTCTTCATGAACGACGCCGCCGCATGGAACGACCTCGTCATCCACGTCCCCATCGGTTCCTTGCAGGCATACCGCCAGGCAGAGGGTTGGAGCTACTACGCCACCCGCATGCAAGAATTCCCCGCCCCCCCGGTCCCTAATGGCCCACCCCCACCCCCTCCCATAAGGAGGGGAGCCCAATGCCCGAACATCTTCCCCCCAAGGGGGGATTAGAGGGCCTCTTTTTATTTTATTTGTTGTAATTTGTGAATTAAATTAGTGCCAATTCGTTATAATTTGTTTCAAAAATAAAAATCATTAGTTTTAATTTGTGAATTAAATTAGTGTCAATTCGTTATAATTTGTTTCCAAAAAAAGAACCCACCCGTACGTCTTCCCCCCTTTGGGGGGATTAGAGGGGGGCTTTATTTTTTAGTTTTAATTTGTGAAAATAATTAGTGCCAATTCGTTATAATTTGTTTCCAAAAAAAGAGCCCACCCGTACGCCTTCCCCCCTTTGGGGGGATTAGAGGGGGGCTTTTGCCTTTGGGGAGAATAGCAAATTCGCCCAAACGGTCAATATCAAGCGATTTGTAATTAATTAGAACCAATAATAAGTGGTAAAACATAATTATCTTATTATATTGAAACGAATTTGTCTTAATTCTGTTTCAATTCTTTGCCCCTTTAATATTGAAGATAATTAGTGGAAAATTAAAAAGCAATTAGGATAATTCGTTTTAGAAAAACACTTACAAATATTTTTGTTCACTTACTTATGATTAAATTGGGAGGGAACTATGGAAAAACGCCCTTCCAATCTGCAAACGCCTCCAGTCCATTTGCGGTTTGGACTCCAGTCGGATGCGGTTTGGACTCCAGTCGGATGCGGTTTGGACTGAGCCGGACTGGAAAATCACCTTCAACGAAAGCATAAACAAGAAACGAATTATACTAATTGTATTTTAATTTGTGAATTAAATTAGTGCCAATTCGTTCCAATTTGTTTCAAAAAAAAGAGCCCACCCCTGGCCCCTCCCATAAAGAGGGGAGAGCAAACCGCCGTCCGTCTTCCCCCCAAGGGGGGATTAGAGGGCCTTCATTTTTTCACCTTTTCAAATTTTAATGGCGGTAGCAAATTTTTCACTCTTCACTCTTCACTCTTCACTAAAAATCATTTGTTTTAATTTGTGAAAATAATTAGTTGCAATTCGTTATAATTCGTTTCAAAAAAAAGAGCCCAATTTGTTTCAAAAAAAACTCCCAATTCGTTCAATTTCGTTTCAAAAACAGCATTTACCCCCCAAAAATCAACTTTTCTTTCAATTTGGACCATTTTGGACCACTTTTTTTTGCGTCATTACTATTTTTTTCTATATTTTTGCAGGCGAGAACAAAAAAATCGGCTCACGATGGTACAATTTCCGATAAAAATGCCTATCTTTGCACTGCCGTGAGGCCCCAAGCCCCGGCAGCGGATAGCCAACCGCTCCATACCGTCAGAGAATCTGCAAGTTCACTGTTGAAAGGGTTAGAGCAAGGAGCTGTTCCGCCTATGATGTATATCCGTGCCAACCACTGCGCGCGCGTATATATTATAATAGGTGTGAGCCGATTTCCATTCTTACTTTCACGGGTATTGCAGAACCTTCTGACTAAGCGTGGCAGGAGGCTCACACCTCCCTTTGTGTTCCGCCTGTGAAAACGATACAAACTATTACATAACCATAAAACAATCAATATGAAGAAAATCATCTTTTTACACCCCGGCTCAGACTATTGGTAGCCCAGCCCCAACCATCTGCAACACCCATTCCGCCTGCACGACAAGCAGGCAAGTTCACATCCAAAAAACTTATAAAAACAACAATCATGAAAAATACGTATTTTTATTCCTGCTGACGCTCCTGCCCATGATGGCGAATGCCGATAGAAGTGGCACATGCGGCTCAAACCTCACGTGGACCTATGAATCAGCAACTAACACACTTACTATTTCGGGTAATGGAGGAATGTCGTACTACACTTCTAGTACAAATGTCCCTTGGTCTTCATTTCGTTCTTCTATAAGAACTGTAGTGATTCAGAATGGCGTGACCTCCATCGGCGATAATGCTTTCAATGGATGCAGCGGCCTGACCTCCGTCACCATCCCCAACAGCGTGACATCCATCGGCGAGTCTGCTTTCAATTGGTGCAGCGGCCTGACCTCCGTCACCATCCCCAACAGCGTGACATCCATCGGCTATTATGCTTTCCGGGATTGCCGCGGCCTGACCTCCGTCACCATCCCCAACAGCGTGACATCCATCGGCTATTATGCTTTCAATAGTTGTATTTAGAGACCTCTAAACAACCATAAACAATGAAAAACACATAGAGATAAAGCTCTGTATATCAATTACTTTTAGATTTTAACACTTTGGGCTTGCTTTTTGGTGGTTCTCAAAAACCCGCTTATCTTTGCAACGCATTTCTACCGCGGAGAATTTTGAGGGCTTTTATTTTGCCATCTCGTGGACAAGGTTGACAAAAGTTGACAAGAGTGGACAACTGTTGACTGATGAACGAGAGGGAAAGGAGCAAGGAAGTGACCTCATTTGAAAAACGTGACATCGTGGAATGAGTTGACAATGGGTGTCAATGATTGACGAAAGTTCACTCCGTGGCGGTTTGCAAGAAATTGATTGTAAAACCACATAAAAAGGAGTCAAATGAGAAAGACAAGAAAATGTGCCTTCTGCGGTAAGGAG
>JAFVHN010000092.1 GCA_017474515.1 Prevotella sp.
GTTACAGGAGTTCAGAAGTTACAGGAGTTCAGACAATAGTTCTAAAGGCTCCCTTTTCGTCAGTTTGCAGAGGCGGAAGTATTGTCTGAACTCCTGTAACTTCTGTAACTCCTGAACTACATCAACTTGAGAAAGTTGAGTTCAGGAGTTTTCGCGGCTTTCAGCCGCTGGAGTTTAGACGTTAGTTTTGTTCGTTGTCTTGATGAAATGGGCACGACAAGACTATCGTCTAAACTCCTAAACTCCTGAACTCCTAAACTCCTTAAGCCTGCGAAATTTGAATTGCAACATAACAAGGTAAAAATCAGCACCTTGGATTTAAAAAACCGCAGTCCTACTTTAAGTCTCCTTAAAGTAGGACTGCAGTCGTTTGCGGGTTGGACTGGAGTCGTTTGCGGTTTGGACTGCAGTCGTTTGCGGTCAGGACTGGCGTGGAATTACAATTTTCCACTTGAGGTTTGTCATTCAGCCGGCTCCGTCTTGGGTTGTTCCTCCTTGAGGAAGTCGAGAAACAACTTCAGGGCTTGGTAAGTGGCGGCCGACAGGTTCTGGTCGCGGCCGTTGTCCTCCTGAATGAGGAGCGTCTTTATGCGGTCGGCGGTGCCACAGGCCAGCCAGATGGTCCCCACGGGAATGGCCGCCGTGCCTCCTCCCGGCCCGGCAATGCCCGTGGCCGAAATGGCATAGTCAACGCCGAGCGTGCGGCAAGCCCCCGCCACCATTTGCCGTGCCACCTCCTCGCACACGGCGGTCTGCTCCTCAAGCACCTGCGCATCAACGCCCAGGAGCCTTTTCTTTATGTCGTCAACATAGCTGATGATGCTTCCTTTGAAATAGGCCGACGCGCCCGGTGTGGCTATCACGGCCTCGGCAATGCGCCCGCCGGTGCAGCTCTCTGCCGTTCCCAGGGTTTTGCCGGTGTCGTAGAGGCACTGGCTGATTTCACGGCTCAACACTTTGTTTTCCAGTTCCATAGCAATAATTTTTATTTGATTGTAGTCTTGGCAAAGGCCGGTGCGGAGATGTCGCAGAAGTCTTTGTCGAGGTATTTATAATAGCCCACGATGGCAATCATGGCCGCATTGTCGGTGGTATAGCCGAACGGCGGAATGTAGATGTGCCAACCATAGCGGCGGGCGTAGTCGTTGAAGGCATTGCGCAGCCCGGTGTTGGCACTGACGCCTCCGGCCACGGCCACATGGCGGATACCCGTCTGGCGCACAGCCAGTTTGAGTTTCTTCATGAGCACGTCCACGATGGTGTATTCCAACGATGCGGCCAGGTCTTCTTTATGATGGGCCACGAAGTCGGGGTCGTCCTTCACCCACTCCCTCAGATTATAGAGGAACGAGGTTTTCAGGCCGCTGAAGCTATAGTCGAGGCCGCCCACATGAGGCTCGGCGAACTTATAGGCGTGGGGGTTGCCCTGTCGCGCCAGGCGGTCGATGACCGGTCCGCCGGGATAGCCCAGCCCCATCACTTTCGAGCATTTGTCGATGGCCTCGCCGGCGGCATCGTCGATGGTCTGGCCGATGATCTGCATGTCGTTGTAGGCCTTCACCACCACAATCTGGCTATTGCCGCCACTGACGAGCAGGCACAGGAAGGGGAACGGCGGCTGGCTTTCGTCATCGGAGGAAGCCTTGATGAAATGGGCCATGACGTGCCCCTGCAAATGGTTGACGTCTATAAGCGGAATGCCCAGGCTTCGTGCCATTCCCTTGGCGAAGCTCACCCCCACGAGGAGCGAGCCCATCAGTCCCGGCCCGCGCGTGAAGGCGATGGCCGAGAGCTGTTCCTGAGTGATGGCGGCCTGCTTGAGGGCCTGGTCCACCACAGGCACCACGTTCTGCTGGTGGGCACGCGATGCCAGTTCGGGCACCACGCCGCCGTAGGCCTCGTGTACAGCCTGCGATGCCGTCACGTTGCTGAGCAACACGCCGTTGCGGATGACGGCGGCGCTGGTGTCGTCGCAACTGCTTTCTATACCTAATATATATATATTGTCCATGCCGGGTGTTTTCTAATATGACAGGATTTCCACGCCATGTTCGGTCATGAGCAACGTGTGTTCCCATTGTGCGCTGGGCAGTTCGTCTTCAGAGATGACTTCCCATCCGTAGGGGTCGTCGGCATCGATAAACACTTTCCACGTCCCCATATTGATCATTGGCTCAATGGTGAAGACCATTCCGGGCACAAGCATCATTCCCGTGCCTTTCTTGCCGAAATGGGCCACTTCGGGCTCTTCGTGGAACTTCAGCCCCACGCCGTGTCCGCACAGGTCCCTCACCACACCGTAATGGTATTTGTGGGCATATTTCTGAATGGCGTTGCCGATGTCGCCCACAAAGCCGTAGGGTTGCGCCGCCTCCATGCCCACTTCAAGGCATTCCTTGGCCACGCGCACCAGTTGCTCTTTCTCGGGAGTGGTCTTGCCGATGATATACATTCGCGAGGCGTCGGAATAGTAGCCGTCGAGAATGGTCGTGAAGTCCACGTTGATGATGTCGCCCTCCTTGAGCACGTCGGTTTCCTTGGGAATGCCGTGGCACACCACCTCGTTGATGCTCGTACACACACTTTTGGGGAAGCCCTCGTAGCCCAGGCATGCCGGCACCGCGCCGTGGCTGGTGCAATAGTCCTGGCAGATGCGGTCGATTTCAAGGGTGTTCATTCCCGCATGGATAAGCCGTCCCACCTCGTCGAGCACGCCGGTGTTCACCACTCCGCTCCTGCGAATACCTTCTATCTGCTCAGGGTTGAGCACAAGGTTGCGCGTGGGCACTTCCTTCCCCTTGCTTTCCCAATACATCACCTTGCGGTCCATCTCGGTGAGCGGTTCGTCCTTCAGGGGAATCCATCTTCTCTTTTTTTTCTTAAACATGATTTACTACAATAAACGGCCGCCTCATCCGAGGTGGTCTCTTATGGCCTGAGTCCAGTCGCTGCCGTTTTCTGGGCAGAAAGTCTTGAGGCCCAGTTTGGCGGCGGCGGCCACGTTTCGCGGCCCGTCGTCAACAAATAAAGTTTCTTGTGGAATGATGTTCTCGTGGGCTATCACATGGTCGAAGAACCTGATGTCGGGTTTCATCACGCCCAGCTGATAGCTCAGGTAGGTGGCGTCGAAATAATCCTGCACGGCATGTCCGTGGCCGTCGAAACCGGGATTGGCTGCCCACCTCATCATGTAGGGGTTGGTGTTGGAAAGCAGAATAAGCCGGTAGCCCTCCTTCCTGAGCTGCCTTAAGATGTCGAGGTTGCGCTGGGGAACGTCTTCCCTGTAGCCCAGCCAGGCGTGGAAACATTCGTCGGCGGACACCTCGCGGTGCACCATCTGGCTGAGGAGCAGGCGGAACTGCTCCGCGTCGATTTCCCCTTTTTCCAGTTGTCCGAAGATGCCGCCCTGCGTATAAGGGTCGAGCTGCTTGTCGGCATCTTCCACCCCCAGGGCCTTGAAACGCCTCACCCCTTCACTATGGCTGAGGGTGATAATGACACCTCCGAAATCGAATATGATGTTTTTTATCATTCTCTTTTTTTCCTTGTTTATAGTAGTTTTGGAGTTCAGGAGCTAAAATGCTATTTATGATGGTTTTTTAGTTATGAGCAATGGTTGCATCAAAACTCATCACTCAAAACTCAAAACTCACAACTCATCACTCAAAATTTGATTTTGGTCGATAACAAACTCATCACTCAAAACTCACAACTCATCACTCAAAAGAGTCCACTCTTTTAGAATCGCTTGAAGGCTCGGTCCATTTCGCGCCGGTCCTCCTTTTCTTTCATCGTGGCGCGCTTGTCATACTGTTTCTTGCCTCGGCAGAGGGCGATGTCCATCTTTGCCCGCCCGTTCTGGTCGATGAACACCAGTATGGGCACGATGGTGTAGCCCGGCTGCTTGGTGGCCTCCTGAAGTTTCCATATCTCGCGGCGGTTGAGCAGCAGCTTGCGGTCGCGCTTCATTTCGTGGTTGCCGAAAGAGCCGTAGAAATAGGGGCTGATGCTCATGCCCTTCACCCATATCTCGCCGTTGTGAATCATGCAATAGGTGTCCACGAGCGACGCCTTGCCCATGCGTATGCTCTTTATCTCGGTGCCCGTCAGCACGATGCCTGCGGTATAGATGTCGATGAAGAAATATTCAAACTGAGCCTTCTTGTTCTTTATCTGAACGGGGCTCTTCTTCCTCAGCTGTTCTTGTTCTTTGTTCATAATGTGTGTCGTTCTCCTCGTGGCGCGCAGTGCCTATTTGTCAATCACGGCAAAGCGGCCGATGTTTTCGTCAACATAGCGGGCTATCATTTCCGTCCATTCCTCCTCGTTCTCCACGAAGTCGTCGTCGAGGTCGTCGAAAGCGGGGAACTGCTCGAAGAGGGCCATGAACTCCTCCTCGCTACATTCTTTTTCTATCGCCTCGTGGTGCTGGCCGTAGAGTTTTGCTGCCTTGTAAACAAGCTTTGAGAGGTCGCGCAGTCCCCATGTCTTCAGCATGCGGGCAAAAGGATTGCGGAAGAGGAACGGCCCCAGGCCGTTGTGGATGAGCTGCACGAAACCGCCGTCCATCACCTCGTCGCGCATCATGAAGTAGGCGAGCAAGGTCACCTGGTCGGCATTGAGCTGCTGCATGTTGTCGCCGGTCAGCTCGCCCCCCACCCCGCCGAGGATGGCATCCACAAAAACTTGCAGGAAGGCGTCCATGCCCTCCTGAGCGCCCTTTTCCAGGGAGCTTTCGCTCACATGTATCTCTTTCATGGGTGCAAAGTTACGAATAAGCGAGCGAAATGCAAAAGGAAAACTTGTTTTTCTTTAAGTTTAGCCCACGTCCAAAGGTTTTGGAGTTCAGGAGTTCGGGAGTTCAGGAGTTCAGACGATACTGATAATCGCAAGAAAAATAGAAAACACAGCCCATCAAGAACTATTGTCTGAACTCCAGAACCCCCGAACTCCAGGACTCCCTCAACCTGCAAAAAACGACCATCCGTTTTGTCAAGATTTTTCAAAGAATTTTGATTGCCCAAAGAGGTTTGACGGCAAATCTCGGGGAGAGATTTGCCAATTCTCTCCTCTCAAATTGCCAAATTTCTCCCCGAAATTTGCAGTCAAACACTGGAGGATTTGCAAGCCATTGATATTCAGCAACTTATAAAAACGTTACAAAAATGGCCAATTTTGTCAAATATTTTTACTAAATTTACCCTTGCCGTTATCCGTCACTCATAACTCATCACTAAGAACTCATCACTTATTCAAGTTTTGCATTCGCTCAACTTCTTGGAGTTACAGGAGTTCAGAAGTTACAGGAGTTCAGACAATAGTTCTAAAGGCTCCCTTTTCGTCAGTTTGCAGAGGCGGAAGTATTGTCTGAACTCCTGTAACTTCTGTAACTCCTGAACTACA
>JAFVHN010000093.1 GCA_017474515.1 Prevotella sp.
AACGGAGAGATTTGCAAATTCGCCTGTACGGAAAAATGAAAGCAAAGTTTTGTGGCTTTCGCAAGATTTGCGTATATTTGCACCTGCTAACGAAAACCAAGTAATCATGGAACTGAAAAACGGCACCGCGCTCAAAGGCGGTGAATATGTCATCAAGCGCAAACTGGGGCAGGGCGGCATGGGCATCACCTACCTGGCCTCCACGCCCGTTGTTGTAAAAAGAGGGCTTGGCTCTTTGTCCACTACCATCGACGTGGTGGTGAAGGAGTTCTTCATCGGCACATGTTGCGACCGCGCCAGCGACGGGCGCACCATGACCGTGATAACCAACAAATTTGATGAAACCGTGGAGCGCGGACTGAAGAAATTCAGGAAAGAAGCCGGAAATCTTCAGAAAATGGAGCATGAGAACATCGTGAATGTCATCGACTTGTTCTCAGAGAACCAGACCGAATACATCGTCATGGACTACCTGCCGGGCGGCAGCCTTCAGGAATATGTTGACAAGCACGGGCCGCTATCTGCTGCCGATGCCGTCAAGCGCATTTCCGAGGTGGCCGGCGCCTTGTGGTATATGCACCAAAGGAAACTCTGCCATTTCGACGTGAAGCCCGGTAACGTCATGCTTGGCCCGAATGGGCAGGCAGTGCTCATCGACTTCGGCCTCTCCAAGCATTACCGTCAGGACGACCTTCAGTCCAGCAGTGTCCTCTTTATGGGCACCAGTGAGGGGTATGCACCTTTGGAACAGAGCAACGACTCCGTGGAATTGTTCTCTCCGCAGACCGATGTCTATGCCCTCGGAGCCACGCTTTATTTCCTCCTCACGGGCAAGCGTCCGGGCAAGGCCTCCTTTAATATAAATAATGTGTTGCCAAAGGAGCGTCCCGATGCCATTCCCGAAAACCTTTGGCAACTCATCCGAAATTGTATGAAGGCCGTCCCCTACGACCGTCCCGGGGATGCGGGAGAGTTCCTGCACTTGCTGACCGGCGAAAAGCCAAAGGAAACGCCACCACCGCCCAAACCGCCGAGGGGAGAAGACACCCTTGTTTTCGGTGAAGAGGAAAAGAAGAAAGAAAAGGAATCCTTTCCACCGCCTCCACCACCTCCACCTCCTGTCAGAAAGGATCCCAAAGAGACTGTTCTTTCGCCAGATGTGCTTGAAGGGCGTGTATATTCGCCGAAACTTATGCAGCAAAAAGCTGTGACGCAAGGAGTTGAAACTTTCACCGTGAATGGCGTAAGTTTCAATATGGTCTTTGTAGAAGGCGGCACGTTTATGATGGGGGCGACAACTGATCAGGAAGGTGATGTTTGGGCTGATGAGAAACCTTTCCACCAAGTTACACTTTCCTCTTATAAAATAGGAGAGACCGAAGTGACCCAGGAACTATGGGAAGCCGTCATGGGCAGTAATCCTTCGCATTTTAAAGGCAAGAAATTTCCGGTGGAGAATGTAAGTTGGGAAGATTGCCAATATTTCATCGATTATTTGAATAGACTTACCGGCAAGCATTTCCGTTTTCCCACTGAGGCAGAGTGGGAGTTTGCCGCGCGGGGTGGCAACAAAAGCCGCCATACAAAGTATGCCGGAAGCAACGACATTGATGAAGTGGCATGGTATTGGGATAATAGCGGACAGAAGAAGTGGTATGGTTTGAAAGATAAAAAAACGCACGAAGTAGCTACCAAACAGCCCAATGAACTTGGCCTTTACGACATGAGCGGCAACGTGTGGGAGTGGTGCCAGGACTGGTATGGCGACTATAGTTCTTCGGCCCAGACCGCCCCGACGGGACCATCGTCGGGCTCCTACCGGGTGTTACGCGGGGGCAGCTGGCACTTCGATGCCAGGGCCTGCCGTGTGGCGGCTCGCGGCAGCAACACGCCCTCTGACCGTGACTACTACCTTGGGCTGCGTCTCGCTTTTTAGTTCTTCCAAAAAAGAAAAGAAAAAGAAAATCAAAAAAGGAACCTTTGCGGGGCGTTTGTCAAAAGCCCGCCAAAATTAAAAAGGCGGGCGACGACAAACGCACCGCAAAGGTTCCGAAAAAAACCGGGAATGGCATAATATCAAAACAAAAACCGGGGATGGCCGCAATGGGCCATCCCCGGTTTTTACATATATTGGTTGTGTGATGAATTACATCATGCCGCCCATTCCGGGAGCGCCGCCCATGGGCATCTGCGGCTCCTTCTCGGGTTTGTCCACGATAAGGCACTCGGTGGTAAGGAACATTCCGGCAATGCTGGCAGCATTCTCCAGGGCCACGCGAGCCACCTTTGCGGGGTCGATGACGCCGGCCTCGCGCAGGTCTTCGTAGGTGTCGGTGCGGGCGTTGTAGCCGAAGTCGCCTTCGCCCTCGCGCACTTTCTGCACGACCACGGCACCCTCGGCACCGCCGTTGATGGCAATCTGGCGCAGGGGCTCCTCAATGGCGCGCTCCACAATCTTGATGCCCGTTTCCTCGTCGGCGTTGTCGCCCTTCACCTTCTTCACGGCCTCGATAGCCCTGACGTAGGTGGTGCCGCCGCCGGCCACCACACCTTCTTCGATGGCGGCACGTGTGGCGCAGAGAGCGTCGTCCACGCGGTCTTTCTTTTCCTTCATTTCCACCTCGCTATTGGCACCCACATAGAGCACGGCCACGCCGCCGGCGAGCTTTGCCAGGCGCTCCTGCAGCTTCTCCTTG
>JAFVHN010000094.1 GCA_017474515.1 Prevotella sp.
CGCCGCCGCCACCGAAGGAGTTTTGCATATCGCCCTCACCCTGAACGTCGCCCTGTTCGTCGCGGCCCTCTTCGCGGTTTTTGCGCTTCATGTTGCCGAAGTTCCATATAGGAACCGACGCTTCCAAGCGTCGGCTCCTAAAAACGACTCATAAGAACGGGCTCTTGGTTGAGGTTTTCCACGTCCCTACAAGGCCGCTTTTCCATCATTCCGTTGGGATATTGGCTTTTTTCAGTTCCTTTTCTTCATATATTTGGAAAAAACTAAAGGGCAATGCGAAGCCCGTAGTCGTAGTAGTGGTTTGACGGGGTGTTGTAATTGCGGTAGGAAACGCGGCAGTACCACGCGCTGTTGTTCCAGCTGCCACCACGAAGCACGCGGCCAAAGCCCGACGAAGGACCGACAGGGTCCGTCTGGGCTGAAGAACTGTAATCGCCAAACCAGTCCTGGCACCACTCATAAACATTGCCACTCATGTCATAAAGGCCAAGTTCGTTGGGGGATTTGGTGGCCACGGGCTGGGTCTTGCTGCCGGAATTGGAACTGTACCAGGCCACGTCGCCAATCGTGTTGCTGCCGGCATATTTGTAACCTTGGGAACTGTTGCCGCCGCGGGCAGCAAACTCCCATTCGGCCTCCGTGGGAAGGCGGAACTGCAGGCCAGTCAGCTGGTTCAATCTGGTAATGAACTCCTGACAGTTATCCCAGCTGACATAATAAGCAGGATAGTTGTCACCGAGGCCGTAAGAACTACTCCACTGGTCGCCGCCCCACGTGGGACTCTGCCACATCACGGCATACCACAAGGCCTGAGTCACCTCCGTCTCACCAATCCAGTAGTCTGACAACGTCACACTGTGGATGGGGGTTTCATAGATATAAGCCTCTGACGCCTCACCCATCTGGAACGTGCCGCCGGAAACCTTTTTCATCTTGAAACTGACATCGTTGACGGTAAAAGTCTGTTCGGTTAACACAGCCATCTGCAACTGGTTGACCAAGCCTGTCAACTCGTCAATTTTTGCATTGTTCTTGGCAAGGATGGCAAGAATGTCCTCTATGGTGTTGCCGCTGATGGACAACGTCTCACTGTTGAAAGTGAGGTTTCCAACCTCGTCGGCACCCAGGGTGATGGTGGTGCCGTTTTTCAACTCAATGACCATGTTGTAGTCATTGTTTTGCGCCGATGCCGTAAGCATTGCCATCGGCATGAGCAATAATATAATGATTTTTTTCATAAAGCAACAACAATGTCGTTTGAATGTACAAATATACAAAGATAATGTAGAAAAAGCAATGATTATTCTCTTCGGCATGATGGCGCGGCCTTGGCGGACGCTTTTTTCCATCATGTCTATGCGAAAATTTATTTGTTACTTTTGTTTCTTTCTTTATTTTGAAATACTAAAAGCCAAACGCAGCCCGTGGCTGCTGTATCCTACAGAGGGCTTGTAACGAGAGCGACGAGACACACGGCACAACCTGGCATCGACGTCCCAGCCTCCCCCGCGACACACCCGGTAGGTGCCCGACGACGGGCCGATAGGGTCAGTCTGGGCAGAAGAGCTGTAATCGCCATGCCAATCCTGACACCACTCTAAGGCGTTGCCGCTCATGTCGTAAAGGCCAAGTTCATTCGGGAATTTCGTTGCAACAGGCTGTGTCTTGCCGCTTGAATTGTCCTTGTACCAGGCCACTTCATCAATCGTATTGCTCCCGGCATACTTGTAGCCCCGCGAGGAATTGCCGCCACGGGCAGCAAACTCCCACTCGGCCTCGGTGGGCAGGCGGAACGACTTGCCCGTCAGCTGGTTCAACTTGGTAATGAACGTCTGGCAATCATTCCAGGTGACATACTCCACCGGAAGTTGGCTATTACCCGTGAAATAGGAGGGATTGCTGCCCATGACGGCCTGCCACAACCCCTGCGTCACCTCCGTCTCACCAATCCAAAAGCTGGAAAGCGTCACAAGGTGGACAGGACTCTCATCATAATTTGCCTCGCTCCACTGCTCAATGGTGGCGCCCATCTCGAACGTGCCGCCGGCAACCCTTTTCATCTTGAAACTTACGCCATTGACGGTGAAAGTCTTTTCGGTTTCCATCATGTCCTGCAACTGGTTGACCAAGGCTCTCAACTCGTCAATTTCCGTCTTGTTACTGGCAAGGATGGCAAGAATATCCTCTATGGTGTTGCCACTGATGGACAACGTTTCACCGTTGAAAGTGAGGTTTCCAACCTCGTCGGCACCCAGGGTGATGATGGTGCCGTTTTTCAACTCAATGACCATGTTGTAGTCATTGTTTTGCGCCGATGCCGTAAGCATTGCCATCGGCATGAGCAAAAATAATAAAAGCTTTTTCATCGTTTTCTTTTTTAAAAGGAAGAACTAAGGGCCAGACGTAGCCCGCAATCGTAGTCACGGCTCGACGGAGTACAGTAGAGGCGGGTCGACACACGGCACTGAACCGCTCTGCGCTCCCAACTTCCCCCACGCAACACGCGGTTGGAGCCCGACGAAGGCCCGACGGGATTCGTCTGGGCTACGTCTTCGTAACCGCCCCACCAGTCCTGGCACCATTCAAATACGTTTCCACACATGTCGTAAAGCCCCAGCTCATTGGGGGCCAACGTTGCCACGGAGTGGGCTTTCTCATCGGCATTGTAATAATACCAGGCCACTTCGTCGATGGTGTCGCTACCGGAATACTTATAGCCTTGGGATTTGTTGCCGCCACGGGCCGCAAACTCCCACTCGGCCTCGGTGGGAAGGCGGAATTGCTGGCCCGTCAACTCGTTCAACTTGGCGACGAAGGCCTGGCAATCGTTCCAGCTAACGTAGTAGGCCGGGAAGTCATCGCCCAGGCCGTAGGTATTCGACCACTGGCTACCGCCCGCCGTGGGTTTTTGCCCCATGACGGCCTGCCACAACTCCTGAGTCACTTCCGTCTCGCCGATGAAGTATCCCGAGAGCGTCACGCTATGAACGGGCCGCTCTAAGTAGTTGGCATTATCTTCCTGCTCAGGGGTGGCACCCATCTGGAACGTGCCGCCGCTCACTTTCAACATCTTGAAGGAAACGCCGTTGACGGTAAACGTTTTTTCCGGAGGATCAAGATGGTCTATTATCTGGTTGATGGCGGCGCTCAATTCATCGATGTCTGATTGCTGCTGCGTAACGGCCGTAACTATTCCATTTATCGTGGTGCCGCCCACGGACATTGACCCGTTGTCGAAGATGAGGTTTCCCACGTCGTCAACATTGAGGACGGTGGTGGCGCCATTGTTCGCTTCAATGACAATCTTATGGTCATTGCCCTGTGCCCATGCCGTTAGCACTACCAACGGCAAGAGCAAAAACAAAGATAGTTTCTTCATTTTCCTTTTTCCTTATAGATTGATATGGCTATTCTTTGAACCTATCCCCGGCCCGCCCCTCTCCTTGACGTGAGAGAAGCGGCCCCGCATGGTTTCCCGGTTCGTCAAGAATCTTCCAAAAAAAAAGCGTGAATACCTTATGAGTGCCCACGCTTTGGTGATGATAACGTTCTTAGAAATTCGTGCTCAAGACGAGACGCAGGCCACCGATAGCTGAGGACGGGTCACTCTTTCCACGATAGAAAACAGTGCATTCATCTTCCGTAGAGGTGAAATCGCCACCACGAAGCACGCGCTCGCTGCCGTTAGAAGGCCCGGTGGGATTGGTCTGGGCACTACTACCATAAGGGCCGTACCAGTCGGAACACCATTCCGGCACATTACCGCTCATGTCGTAAAGTCCAAGCTCGTTGGGGTACTTATCTTTAACCAAGTGATAGCCATATTCCGTAGCATATTCATAGGGCCAATCAACCTGGCAATTTTCCCTATACCAGCCCAAGTCCCAAAGGTAATCGCCGCCGGCAAACCTGTAGTTACCAGACTCATTGCCGCCGCGTGCCGCGAACTCCCACTCTGCCTCGGTGGGCAAACGGAACGACAGGCCCGTCAGTTCATTCAAGGCAGATAAGAAATACCCGGAGCCCCAGCTCTGCATATAGGCAGGATAATCATCTCCTATACCGAGCGTAGAATTCCACGGCGTGGAGTACGCGTCGTATTTGGAATCCATGACGGCTTTATATAACTCTTGCGTCACCTCCGTCTCTGCAATGTAAAAGTCGGAAAGCGTGACACTGTGAGCGGGTTTCTGGTCTGCATTGGTGGCCAATTCCTCGCTGGCGCCCATCTGGAATGTGCCGCCCTTTACTTTAATCATCTTGAAAATCACGCCGTTGATGTTAAACGTCCTTACGGAGGGCTCGGCATTCTCCTGCAACTTGCCAATCATGTCGCGAAGCTCTTCTATCTGAGCGTAAATATCCTCGATGGTGTTTCCGCTAACCGACAACGAACCGCCGTTGAAGGTGAGGTTTTCCACATCGTTGGCACCCAGCGTGACCGTGGTACCGTTTTTCAACTCAATGACCATGTTGTAGTCATTGTTTTGCGCCCATGCCGACAGCACTGCCAACGGCATAAGCATCATAAGTAAAAGCTTTTTCATTGATTTAAGTTTTTATTTGTTGTTTACTTTAATGGTAGAGCCGGGAGCGCTGATTATCAACACACCACGGGGCATGGCAGAGAGGTCGAGCGACACGTTGCCGCCGTCGTCGGCCCTGCTTGTGCAGACAACCTTGCCGTCGATGGTACAAACGCGGACCTCGGAGCCGGCTGAGAGCTGGCGGAACAAGATGCCGCCGTCGGCGATGGTCACGCCGTCGATTTTCGTAGGAACGGAATACTCCTCAAGCGTCACGTTGGCAATATCGGCGACGGGCACCGACATCTGCTTCGCGGTAGTCGTAATTACAAGGTTGTTGTTGGAATAGGTAATGACCGGTTGGTCGGCAAGGAAGAACATGGCCTGGGCACCGTTCGTCTGATGAACCACCACGGCATTAACCTGAGCAAGCAAGGCTTGTGGCAACAACCAAAGCAACAAGAAAAGCGTTTTTGTTTTCATCATGTTTTGTATTTAAGTTAATTCAATAGATGTTGGGAAATATAATTCATTGCAAAGATAAATAAAAAATGTGAAAGAAGCGCTACGTTCCGCCGACAACCGCCCTCTTTTATGGTTTATTAACTATTTGTATTTGTAAAAAAATCAGTTTCGAAGGTTCCAAAGGACAAGCAGGGGTTGAAAAGCTGAATTAGAATACTTTCTATAAGCCCCTGAAAGAAGATTTCACCGGCGGCGACCGGAAAATCCGCCCTTTGTCTGCCGACTAAAAAAAACGAGGCGGGGCTTGTTGCTTCAAAAATAAATGTCTATCTTTGCAGGCATGAACAACAACAGCAACAACAACGGGGCCAGTCCCCGCAAGAACCATTTCTGGGACATTTTGTCGGGACGGCAGTTGACCATTCTCGGCGTGTGCATCACCATCGTCATCGTGTGCGTGGGGGCATGCACCATGACGCTGTCAAGCCTCTTCGGCGCTGGCGACGAGGAAGGCGCCAAGAGCGTGGAGCTGGCCGACAGGGACGGCTCCGACGTGTCGGGCCACAGGTATAAGTTCCGCGACAGGGAACAACGCTCGGAAGGCAGCACACGGAAAGACACGGTGGTGGTGAACGACCCCATGGAGGGCGACCCCTACGAGGAACTGGACGAGCTCATCGGGCTGGAAGCGGTGAAAGAGGAAGTGCGGTCGCTGGCCAACTTCGTAAAAGTGCAGCAGATGAGGAAGCAGAAAGGGCTGAAAACGCCCAAGATGTCGTACCACCTGGTGTTCACCGGCAGCCCGGGCACGGGAAAGACGACGGTGGCGCGCATCGTGGCGCGCATCTACAAAGACCTGGGCATTTTGCAAAAAGGACACCTGGTGGAAACCGACCGATCGGGACTGGTGGGACAGTATGTGGGGCAGACGGCACCGCGCGTGAACGCCGTGTGCGACTCGGCACAGGGCGGCGTGCTCTTCATCGACGAGGCTTATGCCCTCACCCAGTCGGACGCCAGTGCCGACTACGGCGCCGAGGCCGTGGCCACGCTGCTCAAACGCATGGAGGACGACCGCGACAAGCTCGTGGTCATCGTGGCCGGCTATCCCAAAGAGATGAAAAAGTTCATTGAAACCAATCCGGGACTGCAAAGCCGTTTCAACAAATACATCAACTTCCCCGACTACACCGCGCAGGAACTTTTCGACATCTTCCGCCTCTACCTGCGGAAAAACGAATACACCATCACCGAGGAGGGAGCGGCCTACCTGAAGGCCGCCCTGGAGGAAACGGTGAAAAACAAGACGAAGAACTTCGGCAATGCGCGCTATGTGAGGAATGTTTTCGAAAAGGCCATCCAGCACCAGGCCAACCGCATCACGAAAATGCGCAAGGTGAGCGACGACGAACTGGCGGAAATCACACTCAGCGACGTTCAGAAAGCGCTCAGGGAGACGGTGCCATAATTTTATCAAGTTTCGGATATACAAAAAGATTGTGTCCTGTTTTCTTCACTTTGTTCACTTTGCGGTGGATAGCGACATAGGGTAAAATTGATAAAAAATATTGACAAAATCACCCGTTTTCTGAGCGGTTTTGTAACCTATTGAAATTCAGCGGTTTGCAAGTCGCATGTGGTTTGACCGCAAATTTCGGGGAGTAATCTTCAAGATTTCTCACCTCAAACTTCAAGATTTCTCCTCGAAATTTGCGGTCAAACTTCTTGGGGGAGGCAAAAAACCATGAAAAACCTTGACAAAATGAAAAGCTCATTTGCCTGCCCTTTTTAGAGTTCAGACATTAGTTCTGAACTTCGAATAAGTTGGAAAAATGAGAAACTTTTTTAGTTATGAGGGATGAGCTATGAGTTGTGGGTGAGTTCGGCAACTTTACCTTTTTAGTAGAAATTCATGCGTGCCACCAAAGGCAGGTGGTCGCTGAAACCGCCGTTATAGCGGTAGCCCACGAACGTGCGGCGAGGCATCATGCCGCCGTTTTTCGCATCTTCTTCCAACAGGAAGGGGGCGTCGCAAATGAAGGTCTCCACCAAGGCGGCGGCCAGTTGCGACGAGAGGAAAATATGGTCGATGCCTTCCCATCGCCCCTGGTATTTATAAGTGCCCTTGGCCCCATGGCTTCCCGTCGCCGTGCGCGACACATTGTAGAAGCCGGCGGCCTCCATTTGCAAGGGAACGGGACCGGCGGCGGTTTCGTTGAAGTCGCCCGTTACGACTATCTTCGGCTCGCGGCACACACTACGGATGGAATCTACGGCCGAGAGCACCCGTGCGGCCACCAGCTGGCGTCGCGGCTCGGTGATGCGGCGGCCGTCGTACTGGCTTGGCGTGTGAACCACGAAGACGTGAAGGGTGTCGCCTGAGCGAATCCGCCCCGTGGCGTAGAGAATGTCGCGCGTTGGGCGCATGCCGGGCAACGGTTCCACGCGGAGGGCACGATAGTCGATTAGGCGGAACGTGAGGGGGCTGTAGAGCAATGCCACGTCGATGCCGCGCAAGTCGGGACTATCGGTGACCACATATTCATAACCGGCCTTGCGGAGCAACGAGCGGCGACATAAATCGCGGCACACGCTATCGTTCTCCACCTCGCAAAGGGCCACCAGGTCGGGCAATTGCCATCGGTCGTCCCCTTCCCCGCATGCAATGATTTCCTGGCCTATGTTGTTGAGTTTTTGCCAATAACGCGAGGGATTCCATCGGCGGGGACTTTCGGGAAGATATTCCTCGTCCTGCTTCAACGAGTCGTGCCGGCAATCGAAAAGGTTTTCGCAATTCAACTGCACAATGGTGAAAATGCCGAGGAAAAGTGAAAGCAGGGACATCGTGGATGTGTTTTATTATAGCGATTTACGATTTAATATTTTTGTTTATTCGTAAATCGTAAATCGCTATGGTAAAAAATGTTATCATCAGGAATTGGCCGTGGTCTCCAACTGGCTTTTCATATTCTTTCGTATCTTTCCGAGATAGGCCTTCATGGCCTCCGAATCCTTGTTGTCGATAATCTCGAGCAATTCCTTCAACTCGGTGCGTATCTGGGCCACCTGGTCGTGGGTGTAGGGGTTGAAAAGAATTTCCTGAAGCAGGAAATCGTCTTCGTTGAGCACTCCGCGAGCTATTTGCACATGGCGCTTGAAGGTGGTGCCGGGCGCGTCCTGGTGCTTCATGACGGCCGAGAAGACGAAGGTGGAAACGAAGGGGATGGAGAGCGAATAGGCCACCGTCTGGTCGTGCTCCTCGAAGGAGTATTCGTAGATGTTGAGCCCCAGTTGCTGGTAAAGGTCCTTGAAGAACAGGCGTCCGATGAAGTCGCCCTCGTTGATGATGATGGCGTTTTCGTGGTGCAACTGGTTGAGGTTGGCAAAGGTAGGGCCGAACATGGGGTGGGTTGACACATAGTGCATGCCTGTTTCCTCGTAAAACTCCTTCAGGCCGGTCTTTACCGACGATATGTCGCTGATGATGCAATCCTTGGGCAGGTGGGGAATGATTTCGCGGAAGGCGGGAATGGTGTATTTCACCGTGACGGCGTTGATGACCAGCTCGGGCTTGAAGGCCTCCACCTCCTCGAGCTTGGTGAAGCGCAGGGTGTTATAGGTGAAGCGCAACCGCTGGGGGTCTTTCTCAAAAACGGCGGTCTCGTGGTCGAAGCTAAGCAGGTCGAGGAAGAAGCTTCCCATCTTTCCTGCTCCCATGACAAGTATTCTCATTGATTCTTATTGATTGATGATTTCCATTTGTTGGCGCACGGACTCTTCATGTACCGACTCGAACACGCGCTTCACGAAGTCGGGGTGCATGGCGCACAGTGCTCCCTGAGCCCCGCGCTTGTCGAGGATTTCGTTGTAGCGGGTGGGTTGCAAAACGGTCATGTTGTGCTCCTTTTTATATTGCCCTATCTCTCGGCAAACGCGCATGCGCTTGGCCAGAAGGTTCATAAGTTCGTTGTCGAGCTCGTCGATTTGCTGGCGTAATTGGGAAATGCCCTCGGTGGTGATTTTCTCGTCGCGGATGATGAGCAGCGAGAGAATGTAGTCGAGCACGTCGGGCGTGACCTGTTGCTTGGCGTCGCTCCAAGCCTTGTCGGGGTCGCAATGGCTCTCGACAATAAGCCCGTCGAAGCCCAGGTCCATGGCCTGCTGGCAGAGGGGTGCCACCAGTTCGCGACGTCCGCCTATATGGCTGGGGTCGCAGAAAATGGGCAGGTCGGGAATGCGGCGCCTCAACTCAATGGGGATTTGCCACATGGGCAGGTTGCGGTAGATTTTCTTGTCGAAGGAAGAAAAGCCGCGGTGAATGGCCCCGAGTTTCTTGATGCCGGCCTGGTTGATGCGTTCCAGGGCGCCTATCCAAAGCTCGAGGTCGGGATTGACGGGGTTTTTCACCAGCACGGGGATGTCAACGCCCTTGAGCGCGTCGGCCAGGGCCTGCATGGCAAAGGGGTTGGCCGAGGTGCGGGCGCCAATCCAAAGGAAGTCGATGCCGTATTTCAGGCACAACTCCACATGTTGGGGCGTGGCCACCTCGGTGGTGACCAGCATGCCGGTTTCTTTTTTCACCTGGGCCATCCACGGCAGGGCCTTCTCGCCGTTGCCCTCAAAGCCGCCGGGCTTGGTGCGCGGCTTCCACACGCCGGCCCTGAAGTTGTGGCAACCTTTCTTGGCCAGCTGGCGGGCGGTGGTCATTACTTGTTCCTCGGTTTCGGCAGAGCAGGGGCCGGCCACCACAAAGGGGCGCTCCTGGTCGCTGGGGAAAGTGAGTCTTTCTAATTCAAGTTCCATAATTGATGATGGGGTTAATGGGAGTTTGGGGATAATGGGGGAATGGTGGTTCCGTTTTTAAACGACAAAAGCAAACTACTATGAAGAAGCCTGCATGTTGCGGATGCGGCGCAGGGCCTCCTCCATCTTGTCGTCTTTGGCACAAAGGGAAATGCGTATGTAGCGTTCGCCGTTGGAACCGAAGATGAAACCCGGGGTGATGAACACGCGGGCCTCGTGGAGCACGCGCTCCGTGAGTTCCTCGGCGTTGGCAAGGCCTTGGGGAATTTTCCCCCAAAGGAACATGCCCACCTGGTTGGGGTCGAAGGTGCAGCCCAGGGCGGTCATCATTTCCTCGGCCAGCTTCCTCCGGCGCCCGTAGGTCACGATGTTGGCCTCCTCGTGCCATTCGCCGGCATTGTGGTAAGCCTCGGCCGCGGCCAGCTGGATGGCGCGGAAGGTGCCGCTATCTATGTTGCTCTTTATTTTCAAAATCCATTGGATGAATTGCTTGTTCGAGGCACACATGCCCACCCTCCATCCGGGCATGTTATGGCTTTTCGACATGCTGTTGAACTCTATGCAGCACTCCTTGGCCCCGTCAACCTGAAGCAACGACAGGTGGCGGCGGTTGAGGATGAACGAGTAGGGATTGTCGTTCACCACGACGATGCCCTTTTCGCGGGCAAACCTTACAAGCCGCTCGTAGGTGGCCATGCGCGCATCGCCGCCGGTGGGCATGTTGGGATAGTTGGTCCACATCAGCCTGACGCGGCTCAGGTCCATGTCGTCGAGGGCGCTGAAGTCGGGTTGCCAGTCGTCATTCTCGTTCAAGTCATAGTTTACTATTTCTGCCCCAAGTATCTTGCTTAAAGACGTATATGTGGGATAACCGGGATTGGGCACAAGCACCTGGTCGCCGGGATTTACGAAGGCCAGCGTGGTGTGCAGGATGCCTTCTTTCGAGCCGATGAGCGGCTGGATTTCGGTCTTCGGGTCGAGGTCCACGCCATACCATCTCTTATAGAAGAATGCCATGGCCTCGCGCAATTCGGGCGTGCCCATGGTGGGCTGATAGCCGTGGGCCGAAGGGTCGCGGGCCACCTCGCAGAGTTTGTCGATGGTCTGGGGCGAAGGGGGCATGTCGGGACTGCCGATGGCCAGGCTTACGATGTCGAGGCCCTGCGCATTGAGTGCTGCCACTTCCTTCAGCTTGCGGCTGAAATAGTATTCGGTGACCGTCTGCAACCGACGGGCGGGTTCAATGGGTTTCATATATTTTTCTTTGTGATTATTTGAGTGAACGGTATTGAATGGGGAGGATGGGAAAATCAGGCTCCGCGATATTCGCCCAGCACCTGCAGGTCGCGGGTGAGCGGGGCTATGGCGTCGATGCTCTGGCGGTAGCGGGTGAGCGAGTTGAACGTCACATCGACATAGAACATGTATTCCCACTCGCGCCCGATGATGGGCAGCGACTGAATTTTCGTGAGGTTGATTTTATAGAACGACAGGATGCTTAGCACCTGCGACAACGACCCTTCCTCGTGGGGCAACGAGAACACCAGGCTGGCCTTGTCGGCCTGTTCCAGGGGGCGCATGAAGTCGGCTTTCATCGGTGCCGACACCACGAGGAAACGGGTGAAGTTGTGCTTGTTGTCCTCAATGTGGTCTTCCAAAATGCGAAGGCCGTAGAGTTGCGCCGCGTCGGCGCTGCAGATGGCCGCCCACCCGCGGCACCCGTTTTCGGCAATCAGCTGGGCCGACCCCGCCGTGTCTTCGGCCTCCACGAGCTTCAGCATGGGGTGGTTTTCCAAGTAGTGACGGCACTGCATGAGGGCCACGGGGTGGGAATGCACCTCGCTGATGGTGGTCCAGTTGTCGTCGGGCAGACAACAGATGCAGTGCGAGATGTGCAACTTGTGCTCGCCCACCACGGTGGTGCCCGAGTCGCGCAACAATTCATAGTTGTGGAGCAGACTGCCGGCAATGGTGTTCTCAATGGCCAGCATGCCGATGGCGGTGGGGTCGCGGCGGATGTTCTCAAACACCTGCTCGAAGGTGCTGCAACAGATGAGCTGCACCTGCTGGCCTTCAAAATACTGATGGGCGGCAATGTCGTGGAACGAGCCCAGCATGCCCTGTATGGCTATTCTCTTCATCTTTTTTCAACGGTTCTCCGTCATTCGGTTGTTGTCATAAAAAAAATGCTCCACATGGACTGTGAAGCGGGGTTGTGATGTCATTCTGTCATCTTCTTTCTTGCCTAAGTTGAATTTTATACGCAACTTCCCGCTTCGCACTGGGGTGCAAAGTAATAATAATAGCCGTAAAAGTAGGCGTAAGACTTCATCTTGTAAGCAAATTTAATGTTTCGGCTGCAAAAGTAATACTTTTCATTCATTCCTGCAAGCAAAATGACAAATATTTTTAGAAGTTCCGAAAGTTTTGTGCTTTCGGACCTTCGGACAGACGGTTACCCCAAAAGGAGGTAATAAACTTCCGGCCCGTCAAGAAAGGGAAAAATGAGCGGTAAAAGGCAGTCCTTCTTTGGAAGCATTTCAGTCCGAGGCCAGTCCAAGTGCAGTCCGACTCCAGTCCAAACGCCATCCTACTGCAGTCCAAACGCGGTCCGACTGCAGTCCTATTTACGCGAGACTTGCAGAAGGACTGGAGTTATTACAGGGCAAACCGTTATATTTCAACCCGTTATGCACAGTTCGTCAACACATAAGGCGCGAAAGCCTTTTAAAATCACAAATTCCGGCCTTTGAATGATTGATTGAAACCCGCCACGCTACGGGGGAAAAGGCGCTTGAAAGGGCAAAAAAACAGCCCGGCATCCGCCATGCAAGGCAGGTGCCGGGCTGTGATGTCCCAGAGGATGCTTTAGAATGTGTAGTTGAAGCCGAGCGAGAAATACTCCTTGAACTGCCAATATCCGTGATGGCCGTCGCGGGTGGTGGCATCGTCGAAGCGCGGATAGATGAACAGCTTGCTCGAAATGTACTTGTTGAACTTGAAAGTGAACTCGTTTTCCCATTCCAGTTCCGAGCGGCTGTAGGTGGTGAAACCGTACATGCGGGTCTTCCAGGAAATGTTGTCGGTGAACTTCCAAGCCAGGTCGATGGTGAACATGGAACCGATGTCGTGGAGCACGTGCTTGCCCTTCTCAATGCCGTTCTTGGCCGACAGGGCCAGGCGGTCCACATAGCGGAAGTTGTAGGCCAGGGGGCTCAGCTGCACATGCCCGGTGAGTTTTTTCTCGAGCCACTCCACGGTGTAGTCCATACCGACTGAGAGGTTCAGGTTGAAGGGAGAGGCAAAGTCGCTGTAGGTGAAGCGGTCGTTGTTCTTGTAGCCGCGCATGAACTGCGTGTAGGCCAGCACGTTGAGCGTGTAGTACCAGTGCTTGGTGGCCTGCAGGCCCACCTTCGAGGTAAGACGCAGCAGGTCCTCGCTGGCCTTCAGGTGGTGGATGCTGTCGGCACGGCTGGTCTGGAAGCCGAGCTTCATTTCCAGCTTGTTGTCCCATTTCCACTTGCTCTTGTTGTCGTAGTTGGCCTCAAGCGTAACGCTCGACACCATGGAGTAGTTGCTCTCGCCGCCCTTGTACCAGTTGCCCGAGATGTAGTTCTGAAGGAACTGAAGGTAGTAGTCGCCCTTATAGGTCCAGAACTTGGGTTTCTCCACCACCATATCGACGGGCTGGTCGAGGTTTTCCTGGGGCAGTGCGTTCACGCGGTCGGCCAGGCTGGCATCGTGTTTCAGCGGACTGGTCATCTCTTCGTTCACCTGTCCGGCCTCCTTCACCTCGTTCTCGCTGGTGCTCACCAGCTCGGGGTGGTTGAGGTAAACGTTCATCAGCGCGGCATCGACCTCGTCGCCGCCGCCATTGTCAGAAAGGCTGGTGGCGGCCACGGAATGGAAAAAGGTGGTTGGCGCAAAGAGGCGGTACTGGGAATAGGCGCTCAGGGGGGCCACCTCTTCCTGTCCCGACTCCACCTGGGCCTTGTATTCCTGCAACGAGTCGGCATATTCCAGAATGCCGTCGCCGGCCTGCTGAGCCGAGGCTGCCAGGCACAGGCCCGAAAATAAAGATACTAATAATGTTTTCATATTTAATAATGTTTAATGTTTTTCGACTTTTTTGCAATTATACAATTTACAGGGGTTTATACGATTTGAATATTAATTGATTTAAACAATGCAGACTCTGAACAATATATAAAGTTGGTTCAACAGATAATAAGCGAAGGGACAGTATTATGCGAAAACACACCTCACAAAAGGCCCATGAATATTTTAATTTAATTGTTGTCTATGATATAATCTATAAACCTCCTAAGTTCAGATAAAGGATGATACGGGAAAGAATGGTCATATTCCCTTTTTTCCGAGAGATTCATTCTTATGCCACGAGTGTAGTTCTCATCATAGGGATCTTTCATCCATCCCTCTAAGTCAATTCCTTTTACTAATTCCTGGCGCCTTGCGTATTCATAGACAGTAGTATCACGAACGCCTGTGGTTCCTCTTTCTTCAAACTCTCCTTTTAAGCAAAGTGCCTTTCCCTTCTTCACAAAATGCATGGTCAGAATGTAGTTCATTCCACTGGGCTCTCGACCACTTTTTACGATGCTGAAAACATATTGTTTCCCGTATCTTGTCATGCCCTGGCTTACTTCTATCAATCCTTGGTTATCGCCCAGACTATCATGAATACCGTCTATGATGGCTTTTGTGTCATTCATCGGCATGGTCTCTTTCTCTTTGATAGGGTAAGACTGAACAAAACATAGAGCATTCCTGTTTTCTTTGCTGTAAGACAAAGCCCCTTCCGGGTCATCTGGAAGAGAACGCAGAGGTTCATATTTTTCAGGTAGCTGCAAAGTAAGGACTTCCTCCGGTTCAGCAATGGGTGAATCCATGCTTAATGCATCCATTAAGCGTTTAGCAATAAGCTTTGAACGTTTTACGATTTCTTCCTCACAAAAATCAAAATACTGTTCAATGGCCTTGAAGTAATCCTCACGTGTCAGGTCTTTCTGGTCGCTCCATACGCCATAGAATAACGACATCGGTTTACCCATATAGTCCAAATAGTCACCAAGCATCAATTTTCTGCACATTTCTGTAAAGCCTTCGTCACTACGGTACTTATCAAAAGCCTTTTTCTTCTTGTTGATGACTTGAAGCATATCAATATTCCCTTTCCTGGGATTTATGAATGCAAAATGAATTGCCTGGAGATAGGTATCTATATATCTTTGACTTCTGCGTAGCTTGTCACGGCAAAAAGAAAAACCTCCTGGCCATACCACATAGTTTCCTACAGTATGACAGAGTCTATAGAATGCCCATGCCCTGTCCAACAGGTCTACAGAAGGGCGGAACTCACGCAAAGCCTTGAAATTATCACCCAGCGGGAAGCCCAGCAACATCAAATATGTGTTCACGGGAGCTACTTCATAATCAAGATGGTCAAAGCCATCGTAAGTTAAGGCAGGCCAGGCGTCTGTGAATGTGAGTGTCATGATGGCCTTAAGAATACTCGTTTTCTCAGGTGAGAAAGCAAAACCACCACTGTTTCCGTATTTCTCATCACCTTGAAGTTCGTTGAAATCAAAAGATGTCAGTTTCATAATGTCGCCGTCCAGCTTGTCTTTGATGAAGTCCTTCACAAGGCTGGTGGCATAGACATCGGAGACCTTCGAGGCCTTATCCTTCGCTTTCTTTTCATCGTACTTGTCACGTTCCTCCTTACGCGACAACTTATGCTCATTTGTTTTTCGATAGTCACACACCCCTTTCATCACATTGTTACGGAATTCTTCCTTTTGAAGCTTACGGCAACCCTCACCTCTGCTGTTGATGCCGTCGGTAAAGACACATCCGTCGCAAATTGTGTTTTTCGGTCCGTCCCACATGAAGTTGTCTGATCCATCTAGAGGTTTGGGCAGATGGTCACCGGCAGGATCGACGATGAAACCGGACTTGTCAATTAGGTATGGCTTGCCGTCTTTTTCCGCATAGAAGAAATCCAGCAAGACTTCATCATGCCATCTAAGACGGTTGAACATAGGTGGGAACAGAATGTCGCCATTCACACTCGCCAATCCTCTCGGATAGAGGGTCGGATGGTCTTTTGTCTTGCGAATGGTATTACCGATGACGAAGAGTCCCTGTTTTACCTTATAGACGTCATTGAACCAGACTTTCAGGACTTCTGTTCCATCTCTGCGGAGGATGTTTTTCTTGCTGCCAATCTCACATTTGTAGTAGCCCTCACCCCATTCCTCTACAAAATTGTACTTGAATTCACTGATATGGTTCCCTTCTGTATCAATAAGCCCACTCATCAGGTTTACATTATTACCAATCTTCTGGGATGCTATGGCTACCCCGTCCACGAAATCACCGATAGTGCGATAGTGCAGATCGGGTGAGATATGTATTTTCCCGTTTTTATCTATGGTTCCCATCCAGTAACCATCCTCAATATAGGTAAATTCCCCCACAGTTCCTAAAGTCCTCATATTACACTCCTTTCATTCTATTTGACACCCATTCCTCATCTATACACATGCACCCGTTGTCTGCAAAGCGATTGTCCAGTTCAAGTGACAAGCACTGCTCGAAGTATCTCTCCATCTGTAACCCGATATGCTTGCCTTCGTCATCTTTACCCAGACAAAAGAAAATGATTTGTCCATACTTGTTTTCCTTATCAGGCTTTGTCATGCCCTGAAAATACAAACGGACACCCTTTTCTGTCATCGACGGATCCATATGGTGAGTAATGGTATATTTAAGTTTTTCAACGGCAATGTCATTCAGCTCGTTTTCCAAGATAAGAATCTTTTCCTTGAAGTTTAGCAGCCCATACACGGCACGGAAAGTGTACCCCACCAATCCAAGCTCATCTGGTATTTGAAATGGTTCATTCTTTCCACCTTTCTCTGACACATCATGGGAGTAGAAAATCATGAAATGATGTTTCATGTCATGATAGATGGTTCCAAAAGGGATGAAAACATTGGCACCGCATTTCGGGCAGGTCCAAATAAACATTTCTTCATTGAAGATTTTCTCCTTCAACTCAGGATTAAGGTCAACATTGATGGATAACCAATACTCAAACTCACCATCTGAATGGCATTTAGGGCAGGTAATGCTATCTTTATAGAACTGTGACATTTATATCTTGTTAATTATTCTTTAAACGATTATAGATTGTCATATGGGAAAAGACAGTAACGTTTCCTTATTCCAACGTAAAGGGCCCGCTGGGAGTCTTGCGCTTGAGCACGTCGAGTTGGAAGTCTTTTCCGGCCACGATGCCGTGCGAACGCAGTATCATTTCCACCGTCTTGCGGGCCAGCTCGGGGTGGTTGTTCTCTTCGCTGAGGTGGCATAGCCAGACATGCTTCAGCCTGGGCGAGGCATAGTCGGCCAGGGCCTGGGCACAGTCGCGGTTGCTGAGGTGCCCGTTGTCGCCTCCCACCCTTACTTTCAGGTAGTCGGAATAGGGTCCGCCGCGCAACATTTCCTCGTCGTGGTTGGCCTCCAGCACCAGATAGTCGGCCTCGCCAATGTAGGTCTTCATTTCTTCGGTAACATGTCCCACGTCGGTCATCAGGCAAAACACGGTGTTGCCGCACGTTATGCGGTAGCCCACGTTGTCGTTGCTGTCGTGGGGCACGGTGAAGCTCTTCACCCGGAACGGTCCCAGGCGGAAGGATGCACCGGCGGTGATGATGTGCTGGCTGGCACCGTTCACCTTCCGTCGCACACAATAGTTATGCTCAATGCCGCGGAAAACGTCGGCCGTGGCATAGACGGGCACGTGGAGGTCGTTGCTGATGGAGCCGACAGATTTCACATGGTCGGCATGGTCGTGGGTGACCAGCACATATTGTATGTCGGACAGGTTGATGCCGAAGTCACGGAAATATTTCTTCAGGGTGCGCATTCCTACGCCGGCATCAATCAGCAAGCCCTCTGTCTGCGTTCTCAACAGATAGCAATTCCCGCTGCTGCCACTACCAAAAGAAATGAATTCAAGCATAGGTAATCGATATTTTTATTGCAAAGGTAGATATTTTTTTCGAGATGCCAAACAAAAAATGGGCAAACTGCACTCCCAAAGCCGAAGAACAGCCAGAAAAGGGCCGTGCCGACCCATAAATCCCATTACCCCCAAAAACCCATTAACCCCGTAAAGCCCGTCCACCAAGAAAAGGAAACTGTTACAAAGTGTTAAACCGAGAAACTTTTCTTGAAAATATTTTTGCAATTCGATAAAAAGCCGTACCTTTGCACCCGCAAACGAAAATGGTGCCATAGCTCAGTTGGTAGAGCAACGGACTGAAAATCCGTGTGTCCCCGGTTCGATTCCTGGTGGTACCACTCCTCCTTTCATCAGCCCGGTGATGGTTTCGACCTGAGCCGGGCTTCCCTTTTGTATAAACGCCACTTCACGCCGGTCCCCCGGGGGGGGGACGGAAATGGTGAAAAGGTAAGAGGTGGAAAAAGCGACGTACGCTTTTTCCACCTCTTTTTGTTTTTAATCCCGGGGGATTTGCATTAGAACTTCACCAAAATCCGGAACACCTTTCCGGGGTTTTCGCTCCACCATTGCATGGTTTCGGGGGTTTCTTCGGGACAGATGACCTTGGTGATGAGCTGGTTGACGGGACAGGTGCCACGCTCCAGATAGCTGATGACGGCGCGGAAATCCTGAGGAAGGGCGTTGCGCGAGCCCCGAATGTCGAGCTCTTTTTGAACAAAATACTTTGTCTGCAACAACACCTCCGTCTTGGCATAGCCTATGCAGGCCACGCGTCCGGTGAAGGCCACCTCGTTGACGGCCATCTGGTAGGTGGGCACGCTGCCCACGGCCTCTATCACCACGTCGGGTCCGAGGCCGCCGGTAATGTCGGCAAGGCGGTTGTGAACATCTTCCGTGAGGGTATTGATGGTGTATGCCGCACCCATGCTGCGCGCCACGGCCAGTTTCTCGTCGTCGATGTCGGCAGCCACCACGGTGGCACCGCGCAGAGCCGCACGCACCACGGCCCCCATGCCCACCATGCCACAGCCGATGACCATCACGACATCGATGTCGGTGACCTGTGCACGGCTGACGGCGTGGAAGCCCACGCTCATAGGCTCCACCAAAGCGCAGACCTTCGGCGTGAGCGTGCCGGCGGGAATGACTTTTTGCCATGGCAGGGTGATGAACTCGCGCATGGCACCGTCGCGCTGAACGCCAAGGGTTTCGTTGTGCTGGCAGGCATTGACGCGGAGATTGCGACAGGAGGCGCACTTGCCACAGTTGGTGTAAGGATTGCAAGTGACGGTCATGCCCGGAACGAGCGTTTCGGGCACGCCGCTGCCCACGGCCTCGATGACGGCTCCCACCTCATGGCCCGGAATGACGGGATTGAGGGCCATGGAGTTGCGACCCATATAGGTGTTGATGTCGGAGCCGCAGAAGCCCACATAGCATAGTTTCAGCAGCACCTCGCCATCTCGGGGAGCTTGCGGTTGTTCAATGTCGATGATGTTTACACCCTGCTGGTGGGTGATTTGAATTGCTTTCATTTTTGATTTCTATCTTTTTATAGAAGGACAAATGCCCTTTCATTTATAAATAGGTCCGAAAACCTGGCAGGCGCGGTAGTCGGCACCTTCCTTGTCCATGCCGAAGGCATTCCAGGCGGCAGGGCGGAAGATGTCGCGGTCGGCAATGTTGTGCATGCACACCGGAATGCGGAGCAGCGAACAAAGGGTGATGAGGTCGGCACCGATATGTCCGTAGGCGATGGCGCCGTGGTTAGCTCCCCAGTTGTTCATGACGGAATAGACGTCCTTGAAACAGTCTTTCCGCTCGTCAAGACGCGGTGCGAACCATGTGGTGGGCCAAGTGGGGTCGGTGCGTTTGTCAAGGATGTCGTTGGTGGCGGGGTCGAGGTCCACCGTCCATCCTTCGGCCAACTGGAGCACAGGTCCGAGGCCGTGCACCATGTTCACGCGCAACATGGTCATGGGCATGCCGCCACGGGTGAGGAAATGGCTGGAATAGCCACCGCCACGGAAATAGTCGCGGTCGGCGGGCATCCAGTTGGTGGCCTTCAGACAGGCCTCCATGTCGCCGTCGGTCATCGCCCAGTGGGGTTTCATGGTTGGTTTTCCTTCCGCATCGTTCATGGCACCGGTGGCATCAAGGGTGGTTGCTCCACTATTGATAAGGTGAATGAATCCGCCGGCCGCCGCGCCTTCGGGCCGTTTGCCAGCCACTCGCTCCACGGCTTCAGGACTCCAATATGTGCGAATGTCGCTGAACATCACGCCACGGTTGGTAAGCAGATGTCCGAAGAGCATCGACAATCCGTTAAGAAAATCGTTCTCGGTGGCCAACACGTCGGCCTCGCGCGGTCCGTTCCAGTCGAACGATGTGCAGAGCATGGCCTCGGGGAAGTCGAAGTTGGGCTTGTAGTCGGTCCACTGACGCTGTCCCTGCACGCCGCCGAAGAGTGCGTTGTGCCCCAGGGCTTCTTCCTTATACCCCATCTCCAGCAGTCGCGGATTGCCGTGCATGAGGTCGCGGATGATCATCATGGTCTTCACGGTGAACTCCCAGTCCTGGTCTTTCTCCTCGCGGTTCTTGCCTTTTCCCTTTCCGTTGAAGGTGGTCATCGGCGTGCCGGGGAACAACGGGCGGTCCTCGTTATAGTCGTGGCCTTCCTGCGGCTTGCAATATTTCTCCACCCAGGTCATGGCCTTCTTGAACTCTTCCTTGTCGTAGATGCCGAAATCCACGCGCCTCAATATCTCGACCAGCGACACATACTCGGTGCGCATGCCCAGATACTGCTGCAGGAAGTCGGCGTTGACAATGCTTCCGGCAATGCCCATGCAGGTGTTTCCCATTGACAGGTAGCTCTTTCCGCGCATGGTGGCCACGGCCTGGGCAGCCCGTGCAAAGCGCAGTATTTTCTCTGCCACGTCGGCGGGAATGGTGTTGTCGTCGAGGTCTTGCACATCGTGGCCATAGATGCCGAAAGCGGGCAGGCCTTTCTGCGCATGGGCGGCCAGGACGGCGGCCAGATAAACGGCTCCAGGGCGCTCCGTTCCGTTAAAGCCCCACACGGCCTTGGGATAGTGGGGATTCATGTCCATGGTTTCCGAACCATAGCACCAGCAACTTGTCACGGTGATGGTGCTGCCCACGCCCTCGCGCTCAAATTTCTCGGCGCAGGCGGCACTCTCGGCCACGCGGCCGATGGTGGTGTCGCTGATGACGCACTCCACCGGCGAGCCGTCGCCGTTGAACACGTTGGCGGTTATCAACTCAGCCACGGCCTTTGCCAGGGCCATGGTCTTTTCTTCTAAACTTTCGCGCACACCGCCCTGACGACCGTCGATAACGGGGCGGATGCCAATTTTCGGATACTTGTTCATTGTTTTGAGATTAGTTATTCTTAGGGAAATTATTTGATGTTCGGAGAATAGCAAATCGAAAATCCATTCATTCACTCATGTTTTTCACATACGGCAGGCTGGGCAGATTGCTGAAGCCATAGAGGCGCACGGCATTCTCGCCGAGGAAGGCGGCTTTCTCGCCGTCGGTCAGCTCACTGCTCTTTGTGATGAAGTCATACGACATGCGGTAGGTGATGGCCGTGATGGTGCGGGGATAGTCGGAACCCCACATCAACTTGTCCACGCCCACGGTGTCGATGGCCTGCCTGATGGCGCGGATGGCCGAGGGGAAGGGGTAAAACTCTGAATTATAGAGCCATGTGATGCCTCCGCTTTCCATATAGACGTTGTCGTGGAGGCACAGCCGCAGCTGCTCTTCCCACCCCTTTTCCACGGGCAAGCCGAAATGTCCTATCGCAACCTTCAGGCGCGGGCACTGCTCAATGACTTCGCGCAATTCGCCCACCTGCCGGTCTCCGCCAGCCAGCGTCACCGAGAGCAATACGCCCTGCTGCTCCATCAACTGGAACATCTCCATCATTTCGTTGCTATTGAGAAAGACGCGCTGCGTGTCGGTGATGAGGCGGTGGCCCGGCACGGCCATGCCCCGGAACCCCTTGCGCAATATCAGTTCCCGGGCATGCCCCAGGAATCCGGGCTTCAGGTAGTCGGCCATTCCGCATACGAAGAAGCGGTCGGGATGGTTCTCACTCACCCGTTGCAGGTAGTCGTTCTGAAGGCCGTCGATGAACTCCTGCACCACCACGGCGGCGGCCACCTGCGCATAGTTCATGTTCGAGAGGAACACCTCGGCCGTGTTGTGGCCGTCAATCATAAACGGCGGCAACATCTGCACCTCTTCGCCGAGGAACATGCTACGGCCGTTGGGCAGCGGACGTATCTCCTGCCCGTTCCATGTGGCCTGCTGGCAGTACCACAAATGGCTATGAGCGTCGATGATAATCATATGGTTTCTAAAATGAAATTTTTAGTTATAAGCTATGAGTTATGAGTTTTGCTGCTGCTATGACTCAATCAACTTTCTCAAGTTGATGTAGTTCAGGAGTTCAGAAGTTGAGCGAATGTGAAACTTGAACAACTCATAATTCATAACTCATCGTTAAAAAGAGTCCACTCTTTTAAGTATTCGCCCAGGTCACCCGCTGCTGTTCCCCGATGATGTTTTTCACTTCATCCACCAGTTGCCAGTCGGGTTCCTCGTTGCCCCACTCAATGTTACGCCTCACGTTGTCGGGATTGGCCGACGAAAACAGGGTTGTGGCAATGCGCGTGTTGCTCATGCTGTATTGCATGGCGAGCCGCTCTATGGCGTAGCCCTTCGCCGTGCAATGGGCGGCAGCCTTGGCACAGGCCTCCACCAGCGGTTTCGGAGCGGGATGCCAGGCGGGAACGCCGCGACGGGTGAGCAGTCCCATGCTCAGGGGCGAGGCGCTGACAATGCCCACGCCGTGGCTCTCGAAAAAGTCCATGTAGTCGGCCAACGCGTCGTCGCACAGGCAGTAATGGCAGAAGTTCAACACGCTTTCCACCGTGCCGGGCTCCGTGTGCTCCACCATCCACCGCAGATTCTCCAACTGGAGGTCGGTGATGCCCACATGCTTCACCACGCCTTCGCCTTTCAACGCCACCAGAGCGGGCAACGTCTCGTCGGCCACCTTCTGCAAGCCGCCGGGCAACGACGCCTGGAACTCTATGTCGTGAACATTGATGAGGTCGATATGGTCCACGCCAAGGCGCTCCATGCTTTCATAAACGCTGCGCCTGACGCGCTCTGCCGAGTAGTCCCAGGTGTTATGGCCGTCCTCGCCATAGCGCCCCACCTTCGTGCTGAGGTAGTATTTCTCGCGCGCAATGCCCTTCAAGGCCTGCCCCAGCACCGCTTCGGCCTTGTAATAACCGTAGTAGGGGCTCACGTCGATGAAGTTGATGCCGCCGTCGATGGCGGCCTCCACGGCGGCGATGCTCTCGCCCAACTGTGTCTCGCGGAACACGCTGCCCAGCGACGATGCGCCGAAGCCCACGTGGGAAACCATCATTCCCGTCCGCCCTAATTCTGTGTATCGCATATAATTAAAAAATGTAGTCCTTTTTTGCCTCTTTTTTTCTCACGCTGCAAAGTTACGGAAAAAAGTTGTAGTTACGAAGCGATTTTGGAAGATTAACGCAATTCAGCCTGAAATAAAGGCAAGACGGGGAAGAACGAGGAAGTTCAAATAGGGACTAAAAGCAAATTGGGGAGGATTGGTGAAAGAGTTAAGTTTCCAAATCGTAACCTCATTTAGCCATCTCCTTCATCTTTGTGACGAAACTGTTGAAGCTCGTCAGCAGTTCTTCGACGAGCGAAGCGGCAAGCCGATTACCTCGTAGGTACTGCGCTCAATTGATATAACTTCCATGTCTGTTTAGTTTTTGAAATTTGCAGGCAAAGGTACATCATGATTTCCAGATAAACTCATTCTAAAAATCCGTTCTATGAAATAACAATTCAAAGAAACAAAAACCTAATGTCTGCCGAGCTTGCTTATCAGAAAGCAGACAAGCATCTTTGTGTGGCACTCCACAGAAAACTGCGTATTAGGCTACACCCTTTTATGGTATTGCAAGTAGAAATCTTTGCAGAATATTACCATATCAAGAGAAAAGACCACACTTTTTCTTAATTTATGTTCACGAATCATCCCATTCTCGATAATTTTGATTATATTTGCGCACAGAACGCTCAATGTTGGACAAGAATAACTAAAAGCGATATGGAGATACAACGCTATAACAGGCTAAAGGCTACGATTGAACAAGTGCAAAAAAGTGTACATAGAATAATGAAGTAAAATTATGCAGTTATGATGGAAAAAGAGATTAGTGAAACCTATTCTTTCAGGCCTGTAGATTTCGATGAAAAAGGCAGAAGAATTGTTGATGGCCAGTCTTTTAGAGACGTTGTCAAAGAATACGAACGAGATTTCCACAGTCGCCATTCTACAGAATATGCCTTAAATCTATATGCCAATTCAAAAACAATGGCACTGTTGGCGAAATCAAGTGATGCAGCACCATTCCTCATGTATGGAATGGATTTGACGCAAGGAACCTCCTTTGATGCGGAGCAAGACCCCTATATCAATCACGAAATGGACAAGCATAGTAAAAACATCTATGTATATGGCATTGACTCTGCATTTATGAATGAGTTCGACAAATTCGGCTATCCCGTAATAAACGAAAACAGCGACATCTATCCATTAACACTCCTTGTAGATAATACAATGAGGGACGATGAGGTCAGATTGGCTACTCCGACATTCGATGATGGAGATGACGCTGTAAATGTGCCTATTGATGTACCACAATTTGAATACGCCTGATGGAAACAAAAGAGCATAATAAGCAATGGCACCTCGTTCGCAATAATAATGGCGAGTGGATAAGTGAGGAGTATGCAGAGTTCCTCACACCGCTGGAAGTGGGTATATTACAAGTGAAAGCAGCACAACAAGGCATACAGTTAGATGTTCAGCATGGTACCGATGGACAACTCTGGTGCTACAAACATCAACTTGATGCTATTAAAATAGAACCTATTTATAAAACAGTTATGAAGCGTGAATTGAGAATAAAAAAGAGAATAAAAGATATGAACAAAGAACAAATCTGTGAAACGCTGAGTGCAAGGATTGAGAATGAGAATTTAAAATTACCAAAGCAAATCGATTTTGGTATATCTGATTCTGTATTGTATCTAAAAATAGAAGGGAGTGCTGTACGTGACAACATGCAAACAGATGGCTCCGCATTTGAAGGGTGGTCTATTTGCATAAAGTCTTATTTTCCTGAAATTAAGAATGTTGAACTAAACTGGGATTTGCCATTGTATAGTTCAAATACACAAGTACGACAGAGGCAAGAGAAACATTACAATCGTTTTCTTCTGAGAGTCATTTTTTTCTCAAGACATTATAATTGGTTTATCATACACAAAAGCAAAAAAGATACAATACGATTGTTTTCTGAAGATCACCCTAATCTACTCATCAATTATCCTACCAATAAAGGTGCTGAAGAAGTATCTGGAAAAGGAAAGATTAACAAAGGTGAGGCTAAATTGGAAAGACTAGTCATGGACAAGTTGAGGAAATCTGTATCTGTAACGGATCATCAACTACCTGTCGGGCTTTTCGACGGTGAAGTAAAGTCCAAAAGAACATGTACACCTAGAGGAGCAAGTCAAATTGATTTGTGGCAAATAGACAAGGATGTTTTAAGAATTTTTGAACTCAAAGATGAAACCAATAATAAAGTAGGTATTATCTCTGAACTTATGTTTTATGCTAACGTTATGAACGAAGTGAATAAAGGTCGCATAAAATATCCTCAATCTATAGAGACTGCTACTGATTATAGGAACATACAATATTTATATCGTTCAGTTAAAGAAGAAAAAATCAATCGTATCGAAGCCGTATTTTTGGTATATACATTACATCCTCTAATTGAATATAATCTTGATATAATCTTGGATATAATAAATGATGGTATGGCTGCAGATGCTATTTCTTTTAAAAAGATTTTGGTTACAGATATTATAAGCATATGAAAATCACTATCCATCGTGGAGCAAACCAAATAGGTGGTTGCATCACAGAGATAGCAACCAAAGATGCCAAAATATTCATTGATTTGGGCAGTAATTTGCCTGGTTCCGATAAGACTGATTATTCTGCCGATGAAGTTAGAAGAATAACAGCTGACGCCGATGCTATCTTTTATTCTCACTATCATGGTGACCATGTGGGACTGCATCATCTTGTACCAACATGTGTTAAGCAATATATGGGAGCAGGAGCCATTGACGTGATGCGATGCAAGTATGAAGCGCTAAATGTTCACCAAGATTTCAGCCTGCAACTGGCTGCCACTAAACGGATGCTTCCTTTCAAGGAACGTGAACGTATCAAGATAAAAGAAGGCTTTTCCGTCACACCATACTTTGTCAGTCATTCCGCTTTTGATGCCTATATGTTTCTGATAGAATGTGAAGGGAAGAAAATACTCCATACTGGTGATTTCCGTCGTCACGGATATTTGGGTAAAGGGTTGTTTCCTACATTAGAGAAATATATTGGTCATGTTGATTTACTCGTCACAGAGGGAACTATGCTGGGGAGAAAACAAGAGCAAGTTGTAACAGAAAAGCAGATTCAGCTAAACACCATTCGAGCACTTTGTGAGCATAAATACGTCTTTGCCCTTTGTTCGTCAACAGACATTGATCGACTCGCTTCATTTCATGCAGCATGCAAAGCAACAGGCAAGGTTTTTCTCGTAGATGGATATCAACGTGGTGTGCTGGATGTGTTTTCTGAATATAGTGGCAAGAAAAGCCCGCTGTATAATTTCAACCACATTTTTGAATTAAGTGGGCATAAAGCATATCGGATTCCAAAGATTAAAGATTATCTAAGAGATAAGGGATTCCTAATGCCTGTTAGGATGAATAGTTTGTGGTTGCTGGAAGATATGCTACAAGTATTTAACGACGAAGCCCCTTGGCTCATTTATTCTATGTGGAGCGGTTATGCGGAAAAAGGAGGGAAAAATACGATAGAAAATGTTCTGTCTATTCGAAAACTATTCGAGAATCGTATTTTGGATGGAGTAGAAGACGGATTTCATACAAGCGGACATGCTGATGTTGAAACACTTTACGAAGTCTGCAAGGCAATCAGGCCTTCTATTGGAGTTATTCCCATACATAAGGATACAGGAATGCAATATGTATCAGATAACTACACAGTGTTTAACGAAGGGAAGTTCAAATTAGATGGAATAGAAATTGAGGCGCATTAATAAAGGAATCACAGTTACAGGTACTTGATTCATTTATAATCAGATACTACGAAGAATGAAAAAGGTAATATCTTTAATAACTATGGTACTTCTGCAAATCAGTTGTTTTGCAGTAAACGTTGAGACGACAACCAATCTCAACGTGTATTATCCTGATTATACGAAGATTGACTTGGTATGTGGGCTGATGCCAAAGGCTGAACAGAAAGATGTGGAGTTTTGTTGTGAGGCGGCATTTACTGGTGAATTGCTAAATGAGTTCAAACATACGAACATTGCGGATAATCATATTTGCAATGGGGAAATGAAGAAGGGCTATCGTTGTAAGGCTAATACAGGAGGATTCGTCTGGGGCAAAGGCAAATGGCAGTTTATGAGGAAAGCTGACTATCCCACAGA
>JAFVHN010000015.1 GCA_017474515.1 Prevotella sp.
CCATGTATTTTATGACGCCCGTGGTGGTGTCGCCCTTCGACGATTTCGTCAAGGAGTTTGGTTCCGACATTCCCTTCGGATGCTATAACCGCGAGTTCACGGCGCAAGGCATTGCCGATAGTATCAAATCGGTCATCGGCTCACCCCGATACGACACCCTGTGTGAACGGGCCCACGAAACGGTGAAAGGCTACACTTGGGATGTTTATGTTGACAAGGTGTTGCGGTTGTGCAATGAGTGAGGCGGCTTCGTGAATGGCGGGCAATCGGGCTGGAAGCCCGTTGGGTTGTCAATATTTTTCATCATTTAGGTGGCAACCCAATCCGTTCCTCTTTGTCAATTTTTTTCAAAGATATTTTGTTCTCCGAAAAGTTTGACCGCAATTCTCGAGGAGAGATTTTGCATTTCTCGGGTGGAAAATTGCCGTCAAACTCCTCGAGATTTGCCGTCAAACTTTGCGAGATTTGCAATGTGTTGATTATCAATATGTTGTAATTCAAGCCAAAACGTCCTGAACTTTGTAAAAATTTATTACCGTTTTTATAGTGTAAAACACCCTTCAAAACATGACTTTTTGTAAAGATATTTTCCTTGAATTACTGAAGGCGGGGCTATGGAATACCTTGCCCGACTTGTCATTGTTTGAGAAGGGGACGGTGGACTGGAAGGAGGTTCTTTTGTTGTGCGAGGAACAGACGGTGACGGGCATCGTGACGTCTGCCCTCGACAAAGTGCCCCAACAATATCTTAACCCCAGTGATCGGGCGCGGTTCTATGCGCTCACCATGGGCCTGCAAGATAACAACAAGCGCTTGAACGGCTTTGTGCCTTATCTCATGGCCCAGCTGGAGCGCAAAAAGGTGTCGAGCATCCTGCTGAAAGGGCAGGGGGTGGCGTTGTGCTACCGCGAGCCGTTGCTCCGCGTATCGGGCGATGTGGACCTCCTCATCACGGATTATCAGCAATATCAAAAGGCACGGCGATTGATGTCGAAGATTTCGGAGGAGCTGGGCGATGAAGACGAAGGGCGGAAACATTCTGCTTACAAGTACAAAGGGATGGTGGTGGAATTGCACGGCGATTTCAAGTTCTCGGTGAGCAAGAAATGCTGGGACAACACCTATTTGTGGAAGGACAAACGGCTCAACGGAAGTTTCCGCGTGGTAGAAGACGTACGGCTCAAGGGGGCTGTGTTGCCGCCGGTACAATTTGACGTGGTCTTCATCTTTGCCCACCTGCTCAACCATTTCATGGGTGCCGGTGGAGTGGGGCTGAGACAAGTGGCCGACTGGATGATGTTCGTGAACCGTTATTTCGAAGACATCGACATGAAAGTGTTGGAAGACGACCTCGACCTGCTCGGACTCCGGAAATACTGGGAGGTGTTCGGTGCAATGGCGGTGGGATGCCTGGGGTTTCCGCGTGAGCGCATGCCATTTTTTGCCCCCAACCATTTATCAAACGGGCGGAAAGTGCTTGACAATATTTTCAAGACCGGCAATTTCGGGACGAAGCAACGTGAGGCGCAACTCGGCAAGGGTGCCAATGTTATGGTGAAGAGAATGGTCACCCTCTTTGGACAGTTGCCGGTTTATGCCCGTAATTTCCGCATTTTTCCGAAAGATTCGTTGTGGTGTTTCCGCGAGTATGTGATGAAAGCCTTGCATGGCAACAAGACAAAAACTCTGCCCGGCGAGCTGGCCCGCGCGGCCCAGGCACAAAGTGCCCCGCCGGGAGATAGTGTGGGGCAGTAAGTATCCGGAAATAGCGAACGCCTAAAACCAATGCGGCGGCGGTCAAAGCTCTTAGGGCTTGGCCGCCGCCGCATTGTCGTCATAGACTACAAGGAACAACTTCTTTCTTCCTTATGAAATGGTTGATGATGAGGTGAAGCAAAACGTAGAGGGCAAAGTCGATGGCGAAAAGAATGGTGATGTTGCACAACTTGTTCAGGAAGGCATTGAGTATCACGTAGAAAAGAGCCAATGAGACAATGGCCAGCGTGACATAGCGCTTGCGCAATCCGGCGCGGAGGAGCTTGTGGTGGATGTGGTTGCGGTCGGGCAGGAAAGGACTGCGGTGCTTGCGGATGCGGTGGAGAGCCACGCGGATGACGTCGAAAGCCGGCACAATGAGTGAACTGATGGCCACTACCGCGAGGTTGCTCTCATTGGGGTGTCTGGCACCCGTCAGGCAGATGCGCAAGGCCAGGAAGCTCAGGATGAAGCCCAAAGTGAGGCTACCCGTGTCGCCCATAAACAGCTTGTGCCCGTGTTTCTGGTTGCCAAATACGTTGTAGATGAAGAACGGCACCAGCACGCCCAGGGTGGAAAAGGCCACAAGGGCGTAGATGAGCTGGCGCTGGTGGATGAAGATAAGCCCGAAAATAATCAGCGAAAGGCTCGAAAGGCCCGAGGCGAGCCCGTCAACTCCGTCAATCAGGTTGATGGCGTTGGTGAGAAATACGACAATAAAAAGGGTGATGGGAATGCTATAGCGGGCACGGATGAAGTTGATGCCCAGGAAACCGTCAAGGTCGCGGAGCCATAGTCCGGAAACCACAAGGAGCAGGGCGCTCAGAATTTGTGCGATGAACTTGCTGCGATAGTGGATGCCGATGAGGTCGTCTCCGACGCCCACGATATAGAGAATGCAAGACCCTGTGAGCAAGCAAAGGAATTCTATAAGGACAATACGCTCTGGAACGTGGATGATGTCGAGGCCCACGATGTAGCGCACTGCCATTAAGAGAGAAATGGTGATTGTGATGACGGGGAAGAACGAAATGCCGCCAAGCCGTGGGATGGGGGTGTCGTGGATTTTCCGGTAATCGGGAATGTCGTAGAGTTTCTTCTTGTGCGAAATGAGAAGAATTCTCGGAATGATGACCCATCCCATAATGGCCGACATCCCAAATGCGATGATAAGGAAATAAAAGGCTTTTGGCATCGTTTTTGACAATTAAGGAAAAGATATCTGTTCCCTTCAGAATTGCCACCAATGTTTCTTCTTTGGTGGTTCTTCATCGATTAGCATGAGTCGCTCGCGCATGATGTCGCTATACCTCTTGTGCTCTTTGATGATGCGGTAGATGGTCCCCCAGTCGGGCAGGCCTCCCACATTGCGGTCATCGATGAACATGTCAACCTTGAGTTTGCGCGAGAAGTGGTTGTTCGACTCTGGCGTTTCCTCGGGGTAATCGTTGTTGATGGCATAGAAGTCAACACCCCTTTCGTGGCACCAATCAACGGCATCCTGCAGGAGCTGCCCCTCACGGCAACTCCACAGGATGAGTTGGTGGCGGTCTTGTATGAGCTGTCGCAATGTCTCAGTGGCAAAGGGGATTTCCTTGCCTATTTCAGGATAGCGGTGCTCAACAATGGTACCGTCAAAGTCAACTGCGATAATCATTTCGTTTGTTTATCAGCCAAGGTTTATTTCTTCACTGAATTGTCGTTTTCATCATGATAATGGCTGTTGCTATAGTTGCCGTAGGCGCCGTATGTGCCATAGCCTCCATAGGAATGGTAGCCGCCGTAACCGTAGCCGTAACGTCCGTATCGGCCATAGCTGCCGTAGCGTCCGTAACGCCCATAGCGTCCATAACGTCCGTATTTTCCGTATTTTCCGTAACCGTAGTAATAGCCGTATTTCTTCTTCGACATGTCAATGCCGTTGATGACCAGTGCCATGTTGGGGAGCTTCTTTTCGTAGCTCAGTCCGTTGATGAGCTCGAAGCTGCTCTTGGCGGTATAGTCGGAACGGCACATATAGACCGTGACATCGCATACGCGGCCAATTTGTAAGGTGTCGGTGACAAGTCCCACGGGGGCAGTGTCAACGATGATGTAGTCGTATCTGTTGCGCAGCTCTTTCATGATGATTTCGAGCGAGGGGCGCGAAACAAGTTCGGTGGGGTTGGGCGGAATGGGACCTGCCAGCAGGAGGTCGAGGTTGTCGTGAACGCCAGAAGGCAAAATCTGTTCACGGATGTCATCCCAAGTGGGTGCATCGTGGGTGAGAAGCACTGTGATGCCATTTTGGTGGTTGTCAATTTCAAACTGCTCGGCAAGACGAGGCTTACGAATGTCAAGTCCCACTAACAGCACTTTCTTCTTGAGCAGAGCGAAACTTACTGCGAGGTTGGCGGCGTTGAACGTTTTTCCTTCACCCGATGTCGTGGAAGTAAACAAGATGACCTTCTCATTTTCCTTCAGCATAAACTGAAGGTTGGTTCGCATGGCCCTGAATATTTCCTCCATCTGGTTGTTCTTGTTCTCGTGGACCACGATGTCGCCTTTGGTTTTTACTATGTCGTTGGCCACGGCCACGTCGGCGAGGATGGGCAGGTCGGTCAGTCTCACTACGTCGTCGTGTCCCTCAATGCGGTAGCGGAAGAAATATGCCAGGAAGAGCACAAGGCTGGGAATGGCGAGTCCTGCTGCCAATGCCACGAGGTAGGTCTTGTTCTTGTTCGGGCTGATTTGTCCGCCGAATTTCGGCTCGTCAATCAGTTTTCCCTTGTCGGCAGTAGAGGCCAGCGAGATGGAGTTCTCTTCACGTCTTTGCAGCAGGGTGAGATAGAGGCCCGACTTCACTTCCTGTTGTCTGCCGATTTGCGTGAGCACGCGCTCCTGTTCGGGTGTCCTGCTGATTTCGCTCTGGTATTGTCCCAGTTGCTGCGAGGCGATGCCTCTTTGGAATTCCAGGTTGTGGCGTGCCTGCGAAAGAGTCATGCTGATGGTGGTTTCCAGTTCGTCCAGCTGCTGGGTGATGGGCTCCACGGCAGGGCTGTTTTCGGCAGCACTTCTAAGGAGCAGATTTCTTTTCTGCACCAATGAGTTGTGTTGAGCAATGAGCGATGAGATGGAACCTTCGGGCACATTGGCCGGCATCAGTTGGTATTTGTTTTGCGGCTGTGTGACAAAGCGTGACACGTCGTCGAGTTGTGCCAGTTGCACATCCAGATCGCGCAATTTGTTTTCTGCCAGCGACACGTTGGCGTTGGCCTCACGGGCGTTTGTCTTCAGCTCCACAAGGTTTTGTTGACGCTTGTAGCTTTGCAGTGTGCTTTCTGCACTGTTCAGTTCACCACTGATTTTGGCAATACGGTCGTTGATGAATTCTTCTGTCCTGTAGGCCGTTTCGTTCTTGTCTTCGTTGGCTTGCCTGTTATAGCAAATCACGACCTGCTTGAGGTAGTCCATGGCCCTTTGAGGAATCTGGTCGTCGAAAGAGAGGCTCAGAATTGATGTTCCTTCACTCTCAACCACTCCCAGTTTGCTGGCAAACCTGCCTGCAACTCGGCGGGGTGAATTGATGGTGACGTTCATTTTGTCGCCTACATCCATCGGCCTGTTGTTGATATTGAATGTAATATATCCGGCCTTCGTTTTGATGGTTGTGGGGAACTTGGTGATAACGCGGTCTAGGGGATATGGGCCTGTGGAGTTCACGTCGTCCACAGGAATGTAGTATGCACCTTTTACATGATAGCCGTCGTCCTTGCGCGTAATAGTCATATAAATAGGTGCATTCAGCTTCTCCAGGTGTAAGGGGTCGATGTCCACCGACACAGGCTGAATGAGATAGAGCGGCCTGTCCTTGATGCGTCCGACGAGCGTGTATTCGGTGTAGAGCTTTAGGTCCCTCACGGCATCTGAAGCGATGGCGGTGGATTTCAGGATGAGTTTTTCGTTCTCCATGCCATAGCTTTGTGCCACTTCGCCGGTAAAGTTCTTCACGCTAACCGCTCCCCTTGTGCTTACATCGGTCTTCACGAACATTTTCGCGAAGGTGTTGTAAACAGGCGTGGAGTAGCGCAGCTTAAGGAAGGCCAGTCCCAGGCAAATGATGAGTGAAAGAATAAACCATTGCCAGTTAAGCACGATAGCTCTGTAAATCGATTCAAAGTCAAAAAATGACGCCCCCGATTCTTCGTTTTCGTTTTGAACGTTATTAATTTCTTCAGCCATGTTCTTGTCAAATTACAGTTTTAATGGTGCAAAGATACGAAGATTATTCTAATATTTCAATTTTTATTTTGTTTTTTCGACGTTTTGACGTACTTTTGCATGCGATTTACACGTTATACGCTTATCATTATGGGTTTTTTAAGTAAAATATTCGGAAAGAAAGGAAATGAAGAGAAGAAAATAGGCGGCATGGAAGACTACATGACGCTTATCCGTGTGTATTTTCAGGCTGCCATTGCCGAGTCGGTTGGCATTTCAAACCTTGCCATGCTTCCCGACCTTCGTTTGTTCAAGTCAACGCTGAAAGTGCCCACTGTGAATAACAAACTGGGCATTGGCGAGCGCAAGCGCTGTATGGCCATGATGGGCGAGATTTACGGCGTCGCCCCCTCTTTCTTCAAGGAGATAGATGCCAGCGTGAAGAAGAACTGCCGCAAGTTGCAGGATGTGCAGCCCTTCTTGATACAGTTCCAGAATTTCTCGCAAGACTTGATGATGCTCACCGGCAACCTTATGAAGTTCAAGATGCGCATGCCGTCGTTTTTCAAGAAAGCCATCTATGCCATGACCGAAAAGACCGTGGGTGACATTCTCAACAAGAACGACTTCAAGGACATGGGCGTGCTCAAGACTGTTGCCGGTGTTCGCCAGTATAACAAACGCCTTGGCTTCTCGCAGGAGTGGATTACCGACTATGTGTATCAGGTCGTTATGCTTGCCAAGAAAGAGCCGAGGCCCAAAGATACGGATGAAAAGAAGTGACAGCTCCCTCCCCACGGGAAAGGATTTATAATATGCGAAAAGTCCCCTCCGTTGTGAAAGAGGGGGCTTTTCGCGTTTTCAAAAATACTGAAATTCAAAACTGCGGGCCTTCAAATGCCTCAGTTGGCCTTGTCTTCTTCTACTTGCAGCCGGGCCATTTCCTTTGACACAAACTGGTGGACGTAGAAGAATCGTGAGAGTATTGCCGACAGGTATTCGTCAATCTTGTCGATGTCCTGGCAGAAGAGAATCTGCATTTTGCTGTGAATGCCCACCTTTTGCTCATCGTTGATGGAATACACGACAATCACTCCGCCCCTGATATTGGCATCGTTGATGACGCGCTTCAGCCTTGAGAAGTTGTCGATGTCATTGGCTTCCCATTCACCCCACCAGAGGTCCCAAATGGTGATAAAGAGAAAATCGTCGTCGGCTTCGACCTTGAACCATTCGTTCTGGTATTTGAATACGATGGCTTTGTTCTCATCTTCTTCAATCTTGTATTCACAGTTCAATTTCTCTAAAGTCTTACACAGCAGTTCGCGTGTCTTCATCTTTTGCGGCTTGGTTTTGCTTTCAACCTGTGTGCCCCCAAACTTTTCGTTGAAAAAATCTTTTAACTTACTCATCGTCAGTCTTTCTTAGGTTATCACTTCTGTTTCTTGTTATCCTTTTGCCTTTCGGCGGTCAGGTTCTCTCTCCAATTTGTCAGCAGTCCTTGCAGGGTGCTCCCCCACATTTTATATATTGCGCAGGCGCGAGGCTGTCATGCCCGTTGCCCCATAGCCTTAAAATTCCAGTCTGAAGCCTTTTTGTTTCAGCTCGTCGTAGTTTTCGCGGTTGAACTTGTAGAGATATGCCTCTTTTTTGTTCACCAGCTTAATCTTTTCCTCCAGTTCGGTCAGCAGACCCAGTTTCAGCATCTTGTTGTAGAAGTTACGGCGGTCGAACCTCACGTCGAGGATGGCTTCATAAAGGTGTTGCAGCTGTTTCATGGTGAATTTCTCGGGCAGCAATTCAAAGCCGATGGGCTCGAAATGTATTTGCTTCCTCAGCTCTGTCATGGCTTCCCTTAGGATTTTGTCGTGGTCGAAGGCCAGCGCAGGCACCTGATCCAGCGGGAACCACTGCGCCTTGGCAGCGTCGTCGCCACCCTTTACCTCGCTGATGCGCACCAGAGCGTAGTAGGCAATGGTGATGACGCGCTCGCGCGGGTCACGTTTTGGTTCAGAGAAAGTGTGGAACTGCCTGATATAAGCATCTTTCAGCCCTGTCTCCTCTTCCAGTTCACGCTTGGCTCCCTCCAGTGCCGACTCGTCCATCCAGATGAATCCTCCGGGTAAAGCCCATTTGCCCTTGAACGGCTCAATGCCTCGCTCAACCAGCAGCACGTTCAGTTTTGTGCCGTCAAAACCGAATATCACGCAGTCGGCGGTGACGGCCGGGTGTGGGTATTTGTAATGATATTTCAGTTCCTCCATAATGATATGCGTTAATTTTACACCGCAAAGGTAAATACTATTTTTCTTATTTCCAAATAATATTGCGTAAAAAATGCGCGAATAATTGCTATTTAACGTTTGTTTAGGATGCCATATTCATTGAAAAGCCATCTGCAAATCTTACTTCGGTTTCATAAATGCAAAAAAAGAGTGGGTGTGTCAAAATGCGAATTCACAACTTAACAACTTTCAATCTGTAAGTTGAGCACCCTCAAAAGCAAAGAGAAAGCCATTTCTTGACTCAAAAATGAGTTCAGAAATGGCTTTTTTCTATTGAGATATTTTAATCTGTAAGGTTTTCAAAATGACATTTGCATTTTGACACACCCTCCATAAAGAGGGTTGGTAAGGATTATTCCTCCACGATGTTCTTAAATTTGTTCCATCCTTCCACCGACTTGAAGTCGCTGGCAGTTCCTTTCGGCACAATCACCTTTGCCGTGCTGATGGTGGTCTGGTCGAAGGCCAGGTCAATGCTTGCGCGTGTCATGAAGCAGCGGATGGTCTTCAGCGGGCAGCCGCTGAAACTATAGCTGCTAATGCTCCAGATGCTGGCAGGCAGGGTGACAGAGTGCAGCGTCTTGACATCGCGGAACGCACCGGGATAGATTTCAATGACTCCGCGCGGAACCTCGTAGGTTTCAAGTTTCTTGGCCTGCGGGCAGCGCACCAGCCGGTCCATGTCGGCATTGAAGAGAATGCCGTCAACGGCGGTGAAATACTCACTGTTGGCCACCTTCAGCTCTGTCAGGTTGGGGCAATTCATGAAGGCATCGTTTGAAACGAAGGTAACAGAGTTGGGGATGGTCACCGACCTGAGTGCTCCGCATCCGTAGAAGAAGCGCGTGGTGAAGCGGTCGTCAACGGTGTAGGCGTTTTGATCGGTGCCCACGGGGAAATAGCACGCACCGCCCTTCACGATGGTGGCCTCCGACATGTCGAGTTCTGCCAGGTGGCTTTTCCCCATCTCGCGCAGCACAAGAATGTCGCTGCCGTTGAGGGGTCCCGACACTTTGAGGTTGGTCACGCTGCTACGCTCACCCTCTGGCAGGAGGGTTGCCAGGGTGCCGGCCTCTGTCAGGGTGACGCTCTTCTGCTGTGCCCAGGCCATGGCCACGGTCAACAGCATTACTACAAACAAAGATACTCTTTTCATGTGTTACATATTTTAAAAACTACCGCAAAATTAGAAAAAAAATCAAAGAAAGCACAATTATGGCACGGTTTATGCTTTTTTAGCACTATTTTTTACAACTATTTACACAAATTTTCGTAATTTTGACGCAAAATTGAGCCGTTTACCTGAAATCAGACAACAACTTATATTATTAATAACTAAAAATCACTTCTTATGAAAATCATTATTCTTGACATTCCGCTCTGACAGTGGGTCACGCGTTTCATGGAAAGGACCATGGGCGGGTGGCCGGGTTTCATTGAACACTACACGTTAGGTTAAATTTCTTTTTTTCAACAATCACAATCCAATCTTTTTTATGACAGCTTTAATTTCTGTAATACCAATTGTATTGCTCATCGTGTTGATGATGGGCTTTAAGGTTTCGGGTTACAAGAGTGCCATCATAACGCTTATTGTAACCATTCTCCTGGCCTTGTTCGCCGTACCTTCCATGGGAATCCTTCCCAAGCCCGAGGCCTCCATCTACGGTGTCACCTTCTGGTCGATTATTGAAGGTTTCCTGAAAGCCTGCTTCCCCATTATTCTCATTATCATCTGCGCCATCTTCAGCTATAACATCCTTTGCGAGACGAAGGAAATCGAAACCATTAAGACGCAGTTCATCCAGATGACTTCCGACAAGGGCCTCCTTGTGCTGCTTCTCACCTGGGGCCTTGGTGGTGTACTTGAAGGCATGGCCGGCTTTGGCACGGCCGTGGCCATTCCCGCTGCCATCCTCATCGGCCTGGGCTTCAAACCCATGTTTTCGGCCGTTATCTGCTTGATAGCCAATACTGTGGCCGTGGGCTTCGGTGCTGTGGGACTGCCCGCCACCACGCTTGCCAACCAGGTGGCTGCAGAGGGTGTGGCCTCGCCCGAGATGCTGTGCGAAGTGGCCACCTTTATTATATTGCAGCTCTCGCTGATGTTCTACATCACGCCGTTCCTCATCCTGATGATGACCGACCGCAAGAAAGTGTTGAAGAACATCACGTTGGCCCTCTTCGTGGGCACATTCTCCATCATCGTACAGTTCTGCTGTGCCCATTTCATCGGCCCCGAAACGCCCGCTATTCTGGGAAGTGTGGCAGCCATTATTGCCATGCTCATCTATAACAAGTTGTTCATTCACGATGAAAATCCCTCCGACGAGGTCATCGTTGAAAAGAAGAAGTTCGGCACGGCCAAGACGCTGCGCGCATGGAGTGTCTATGGACTTATCATTTTCTTCATTCTCATTTCCAGCAAGATTGTTCCTGCCGTGAACACCCTGCTGAACACCACGTTGGTCACGCAGTTCCAGCTTCCCGTCACCGGCAACGCCTTCAAGTTCGGCTGGCTCTCCAATGCCGGTCTGATGATTTTCCTCGGTGCGGTTATCGGCGGACTGATTCAGGGCATGAGTTTCGGAAAACTGATGAAGCTGCTTGCCAAAACGACCATCAATCTTCAAAAGACGGTTGTCACCATCTGCTGCCTTGTTGCCATGGCCATGTTGATGAACAACACGGGCATGACCAACGACATTGCCAAGGGCCTGGTAGCCCTCACGGGAGCAGCCTTCCCGTTCTTTGCTCCGCTTATCGGTTCTATCGGCACCTTCGTTACGGGCAGTGCCACCAATGCAAACATCCTCTTCGGCAAGCTTCAGGCCACTGCCGCCGGCGACCTCGGCCTTGTCAACCAGGGCACCTTCTTTGGCGTGCCGGGCAGTGAGACCAACTGGTTGGCTGCTGCCAACTGTGCTGGTTCTGAGGGTGGTAAGTTGCTTTCACCGCAGAGCATTGCCATTGCCACGGCAGCCTGCGACATGGAGGGCCAGGATGGTGAAATCATGCGAAAGACCATGCCGTTTGCCATCTTCTGGATTTTGATGAACGGCCTGATGGTCTTCCTCGGATTGCATGTATTCTGATAAACAAAAAGGGGAGGAGCGGGTTCGTTTCCATTCTTCCCTTTATGTTTAACATTTTGTGTTCACGCCTGGAACGTTGCCCGCAAAAAGGTCGGGCGGTGTTTCGGGCGTGTTTTTTTTGTTCAGCTTGCCGTAAATCCGAAGGTGACGACGCTGACCTTCGCCCCGGCCTCCACCAGTTTTCCTCCGCAGCTCATGAGCGTGGCACCGGTGGTCATCACGTCGTCCACCAGCATGACGTGCTTGCCGTTGAGGTTGGTCCTCTTGGTTGTTTCAAAGGCATTTTTCACGTTTTCGCGCCGTTCCCAGGCATTTTGTGCGGTCTGGCTTCCGGTGAACTTTGTTCTCACCACCAGGTGCTCCTTCACCTTGATGCCTGTTTCCAGGCTCAGCCCCTCGGCAATTTCGCGGCTTTGGTTGAAACCGCGTTCCCGTTTCCTTCCGGGTGTCAAGGGCACCGGCACCAGCAGGTCGATGCCGTCGAAGAATCCCGACTCCTTCATTTCCAGTGCCATCATCCTTCCCATTTGTTCGCCCGCATCCTGCTTTCCCCTGTATTTCAGGCTATAGACAATGTTTGTCACCGCCGACTGCGGTTCATAGAAAAAGAGCGCGGCCGCCTTTTCCACGGGCATGATGCCCCAGAACATGCGTGCCATGGTGTTTTCATAGGCATCTATCCAGAAGAAGGTGCGTGGCAGGTGCAAGTTACAGGCACTGCACACCACTCCCTCGCCGGGCGACAATCGCCGTCCGCAGGCCAGGCAGGGGCGTGGCAGCAGCAGGTCGTGGAGGCTGGTGAAAAAGCTATACATCGTCTTCGTCGAAGGAGTCGTCATGGGTTTCCATGCACAATTTGATGATGCCGTAGGTGAACCCCCGGCCCAGCGCAAATTGCATGATTTTCTGTTGTCTTTGCCGTGGGTCGCTGGTTGCCAGGCTTTTACGCTTGTTTTCTATCAACGGGCGAAGAACGTCGGCAAATTCCTCGTCGTCGAATTGTATGAGCGCCTCTTTTCTCAGCTCGGCACCGATGCCTTTGGCC
>JAFVHN010000095.1 GCA_017474515.1 Prevotella sp.
CTACACCGTGGAAATCATGCAAAACACGCAGCAGACCAACGTCTTCCGCATCATGAAGCCCTACGACCAGGCCATTCTCAACGAGAAGTGGGAAACCCAGGGAACACAGTCGCCCTACATTCAAATCACCATCCTCAAGCCGGATACCATCATCAAAGAAACTACCATTACCGAGAGCGACCTGGTGCTGTTTAGCGACATCAACAGCGGTTACTACAACACCTCCAACGGCTACAACAAGGACATCATGCTCTACCATCCCTCCGTTTTCCCCAAGTACCAGGACGAGAGCTACTGGCTCCACAGCAAGGTGCTCGAATACCAGGAGAACGGGCTACCCGGCCTCGTGCAGCTGGCTCCCTTCTACTACATGGATGGCCTGGGCGGCTGGAACTATACCAGCAACGACGGCATGGTGACCATCGTGTTCCCCGGCTACGACCCGAAAGACTATGAAATCGACTTCGCCTACACCGGCCGCTTCACCGACACCGACAACAACGACTTCGGCGAAGGCACCGTCACACTGGGCGCCGACATCACCAGCGCCAAGTATGTGGTGACAAGCGAAAAGGACCAGCTCGACGCCATCGTGGCCGGGCTGAGCGACGGCACCGTGGAAGGTGAGGAAATCAACGCCTCAGGCACCGTGAGGTTCCCGCTCACAGAGAGCAACACCTACTACTTCGTGCTCGTGGGCTTCGACGGCGACAAGGCAGTGGCCTCCGACGCATTCAAGTTCAAGTTCCAGGCCAGCGGCGAGACCGCCGAGACATGGACTCCCGTCTATATCGGCACCTACCAGTACACCGCCAAGGACTACACCAGCGACGAGAGCGGCGGCATCTGGGAAGGCAGCTTCGAAGGCACGCTCTACCAGAGCGACAGCAATCCCAACACCTACCTCATCAACCCGTGGGCCGACATCACCGAGGAGACACCGACCGAGGGACTGGTGTTCACCATGAACGAGGACAACACCCTCATCGTTGACCAGGTATTCACCGGATGGGTAGAGCCCGACTACGGCGAGGTGTGGGCCTCCGACCTCGTGACGGGCGAAATAGCCGACCTGCCCAGCTACTATGAGAACGGCGTGTTCTACTTCAACCTCGAGTACCACGTGGCAGCAGGTGCCTTCACCTTCGTGCAAGACACCTTCACCCTCACCGCCGAGGCACAGGCAAAGATGGCCGCCGCCATCAAGGGCGCCAAGCACGCCCGTAGCCAGAAGGCCAACAGGCAGCTTCAGAACCACATCAGCAAGAACGTGGCTCCCCTGAAGACCGCCAAGTTGCTCGACAAATAAGATTCCTTCTCATAAAGACAAATTGTTATTTTCAGGCTCCGCCAGACGCTGATGTCTCGCGGAGCCTATTTTTTTTAGACAATTATCGTCATCCGACAATATCGTTTCTTGAATGGTCCGACCCCTGGAAGCGGCGGCTCCTATGGCGGCGGCCACCACACCAACTCACACATCTCGCCAGTCCAGACCGCAAACGACTCCAGTCCAAACCGCAAACGACTCCAGTCCAAACCGCAAAACGACTCCAGTCCGACTGCAAAAAACTGAAGGCAGGACTGGGGAAAAACGCCCTAAAAAGCTGACAGACCGTTTTTTTGCGGCTTTTTGGCGTTTTTTTACAAAATTATTTGCATAATTGGCGCAAAAGGCGTACCTTTGCACCCGTTCAGTGGAATGAGGGACCCGCAAGAGGGTTCCTCATTCTTAATTTATATAACGCAACTGTATGATTGACAAGAACATCGTAAAGAGTTTTGTGGAGGAATGGCTCGCCGAAAAAGAGTATTTCCTCGTGGACGTTGAAATCAGCACCGACAACAAGATTGTGGTGGAAATAGACCATGCCGACGGGGTATGGATTGAGGATTGCGTGGAGCTGAGCCGATACATCGAGGACCGGCTCGACCGCGACAAGGAGGACTATGAGCTCGAGGTGGGCTCGGCAGGGCTCGGCCAGCCGTTCAAGGTTCACCAGCAATACGAGATACACGTCGGAAAGGAAGTGGAGGTGCTGGCCGCCGACGGCAAGAAATACAAGGGCGTGCTCAAGAGCGTGGAGGGCCGGCAGTTCGTGGTCACCGTGCAGGAGAAAGTTCACCAGGAGGGCAAGAAGCGCCCCGTGGTGCAGCCCGTGGACCACACCTTCAGCATGGATGAGGTAAAATATACAAAATACATAATAAGTTTCAAATAAGCTATGGCAGCAACAAAAAAGAAAGAAAAGGAAGAGAGCCTGATTGACAAATTCAACGACTTTGCGAAGGACAAGCAGATTGACCGCACCACGCTGGTGAGCGTGCTCGAAGAGAGTTTCCGCAACGTGATAGCAAAGATTTTCGGCTCCGACGAGAACTTCGACGTCATCGTGAACCCCGACAAGGGCGACTGCGAGATTTACCGCAACCGCACCGTGGTGAACGACGGCGAGGTGGTTGACGAAAACAAGGAGATAGCACTGACGGAGGCCCGGAAAATCGCCGACGACTACGAAGTGGGCGAAGAGGTGAGCGAACCCGTGAACTTCGAGAAGTTCGGGCGGAGGGCCATCCTCAACCTCAGGCAGACACTGGCCTCGAAGATTCTGGAGCTGGAGCACGACTCGCTCTACAACAAGTACAAGGACCGCGTGGGACAGGTCATCAGCGCCGAGGTCTATCAGGTGTGGAAACGCGAAGTGCTGCTCGTAGATGATGAAAACAACGAGCTCATACTGCCCAAGTCGGAGCAGATTCCCAACGACCAGTACCGCAAGGGCGAAACCATCCGCGCCGTCATCCATCAGGTGAACAACGAGAACAACAACCCCAAAATCATACTGAGCCGCACCAGCCCCGAGTTCCTGAAAAGGCTGCTGGAGGCCGAGGTGCCCGAAATCAACGACGGGCTCATCACCATTCGCCGCGTGGCACGCATGCCGGGTGAAAGGGCAAAGATTGCCGTGGAAAGCTACGACGACCGTATCGACCCCGTGGGAGCTTGCGTGGGCGTGAAGGGAAGCCGCGTGCACGGCATCGTAAGGGAACTCAACAACGAGAACATCGACGTCATTAACTATACTGCCAACACGCGACTCTTCATTCAGAGGGCACTCAGCCCGGCACAGGTGTCGAGCATCTCCATCGACGAGGAAAACCATAAGGCTGAGGTCTATCTCAAGCCCGAAGAGGTGAGCCTGGCCATCGGACGCGGCGGACTGAACATCAAACTGGCCTCCATGCTCACGGAATACACCATCGACGTGTTCCGCGAAATCGACAACGAGGACAACGAGGACATCTACCTCGACGAGTTCGCCGACGAAGTGGACCAGTGGGTGCTCGACGCCATCAAGGCCATCGGCCTCGACACGGCAAAGGCTGTGCTCAACGCGCCGAGGGAAATGCTCGTGGAGAAAGCCGACCTCGAGGAAGAAACCGTGGACCAGCTCATAAACGTGTTAAAGGCAGAATTTGAACAATAAGAAAAGAGGATGAATATAAGATTAAATAAAGCAATAAGAGAACTGAATATCGGCCTGAGCACGGCGGTTGAGTTCCTCGAGAAAAAAAGCGACCTTGGCGAGGTGCGCGCCGACCCCAATTTCAAATTGAACGAACAACAGTATAATGCACTGGTTGAGCAGTTCAGGAAGGACAAAGAGGTGAAAGGACTCGCCGAAAAACTTTTCCCCAAACACCAGAAGGAAAAGAAGGCCGCTCCAGCCGAGCCTCAGAAGCCCGCTCTCGCCAAAACGCCCGGTGACAACAAACAGCAGTTTACGCCACTGGGGAAAATAGACCTCGACAAACTGGGACGAAAGCCCGAGAATGCCAAGAAGAAAGGCACCGAAACTGCCAAACCGGCAGAAAAGCCTCAGCCGGCGCCCGAAAAGAAGGCCGCTCCCGAAAAGAAGGCCGCACAACCCGCCAAGGAACCGCAACCGGCAAAGGAACCGCAGCCCGCTAAGGAGCAGCAACCGGTGAAAGAGCCCCAGCCCGCAAAAGAGCAGCCGAAGGCCGTGGAGCAGGCTCCCGCACAGCCGCTGCCCGAAAAAGAGCAGCCGGCAGAGCAGGCACAAGCCGAACAGCAGCCCGAAAAGAAAGAAGAGCCGAAGAAGGGACCCGAGGTGTTCACACTGAAAAGTGAAACCAAGCTGGCACCGAAAGTCAACGTACTCGGAAAAATCGACCTCTCGACCATCAACCAGAGCACAAGGCCCAAGAAAAAGTCGAAAGAGGAGAAAAAACGCGAACGCGAGGAAAAAGCCAAGCAGGCAGCAGGAAACACCGCCAGCACGGAGAAGAAAAAACGCCAGCGCATCAACAAAGAGCGCGTGGACATTGAGGCGGAAGGCAGAAAACCCCAAAACAACAAACCGGGCAACGCCAACAACAACAATGCCGCCAACAACAACGCCGGAGGCGGACAGGGCAAGAAGAAGAACAAGAAACGCGCTCCGCAGAAACCCCTCGAGGTGAACGAAGAGGACGTGGCACGCCAGGTAAAGGAAACGCTGGCTCGCCTCACCAACAAGCAGAACCAGAACAAGAAGGGTGCCAAATACCGCAAGGAGAAGCGCGACGCCGTGCAGGAAAAACTCCACGAGCAGATGGTCGAGGAGCAGGCCGGAAGCAAGGTGCTCAAGCTCACCGAGTTCGTCACCGTCAGCGAACTGGCCACCATGATGAACGTCGGCGTGAACCAAGTCATCGGCACCTGCATGTCGATTGGCATCATGGTGAGCATCAACCAGCGCCTCGACGCAGCCACCATCAACATCGTGGCCGAGGAGTTCGGATTCACCACCGAATACGTGAGCGCCGACGTGCAAAACGCCATCACCGAGGAAGAGGACAACGAAGACGACCTCGTGCCACGCGCTCCCATCGTCACCGTCATGGGACATGTGGACCACGGTAAGACATCGCTGCTCGACCATATCCGCAACACCAACGTCATCGCCGGCGAGGCCGGAGGCATCACACAGCACATTGGCGCATACATCGTGGAGCTGAAGGACGGCCGCAAAATCACCTTCCTCGACACGCCGGGACACGAAGCGTTTACCGCCATGCGTGCCCGCGGTGCACAGGTCACCGACATCGCCATTATCATCATTGCCGCCGACGACTCCGTGATGCCCACCACCAAGGAGGCTATCGCTCACGCACAGGCCGCCAACGTGCCCATGGTGTTTGCCATCAACAAGATAGACAAACCGGGCGCCAATCCCGACAAGATTCGCGAAGACCTGGCAAACATGAACCTCCTCGTGGAAGAATGGGGCGGAAAATACCAATGCCAGGAAATCTCGGCAAAGAAAGGCATCGGCGTGGACGAGCTGTTGGAGAAAGTACTCCTTGAGGCCGAAATGCTCGAACTGAAAGCCAACCCCAACCGCAAGGCCACGGGAAGCATCATAGAAAGCTCGCTCGACAAGGGCCGCGGATACGTCAGCACGGTGCTCGTGTCGAACGGCACGCTCCACGTGGGCGACATCGTGGTGGCTGGAACCAGCTACGGACGCATCAAGGCCATGTTCAACGAGCGCAACCAGCGCATCAAAGAGGCCGGACCGGCAGAACCCGCCATCATCCTCGGACTGAACGGCGCACCGACGGCCGGCGACTCCTTCCACATCATGGAGTCGGAGCAGGAGGCACGCGAAATCACCAACAAACGCGTGCAACTGCAACGCGAGCAGAGCCTGAGAACCACCAAGACACTGGGACTCGACGACATCTCGCACCGCATAGCACTGGGCGAATTCCACGAGCTGAACATTATCGTAAAGGGCGACACCGACGGAAGTATCGAGGCCCTGAGCGACTCGTTCATCAAGCTTTCCACCGAAAAGGTGCAGGTGAACGTCATCAACAAGGCCGTGGGACAAATCTCCGAAAACGACGTCATGCTGGCCAGCGCCTCCGACGCCATCATCGTGGGCTTCCAGGTACGTCCGAGCGCCGACGCCAGGAAACTGGCCGAGCACGAGGGCGTGGAAATCAATACCTACAGCATCATCTACGACGCCATCGACGAGGTGAAATCCACCATGGAGGGCATGCTCGACAAGGTGAAGAAGGAGGTTATCTCAGGCGAGATAGAGGTCAAGCAGGTGTTCAAAATCTCGAAGGTCGGCACCGTGGCCGGCGGACTGGTCATCGATGGAAAGGTGCACAACAAGGACAAGGCCCGCGTCATTCGCGACGGCATCGTCATCCACACCGCCAACATCGATGCTCTCAAGCGCTACAAGGACGACGCCAAGGAGGTGGCCACCGGACTCGAATGTGGCATCTCGCTGGTCAACTTCAACGACATCCAGGTGGGCGACATCATCGAAACCTTCACCGAAATCGAGGTGGAGCAGAAACTCTGACACCCGGATTTACCGAGAAAAAGGGCGAAACGTTTGGTCGTTTCGCCCTTTTTTCATACCTTAAACAAGGAACTGGTTTGCCGCGAACCCCGCGGCTACGTCATCTACGACCGCTTCCTCAACCTTTGGATCAAACAGTTGTAAAAAAAACAAAAATAAGAATCCTCCCGAAAAAAAAATGCGGTTTTCATTTGTCGTTTGCGCTTTTTTCCCTATATTTGCAGACGAGAATGTTAATCCGAGTTTAGCAACCTTAAAAGAAAGGAGAAACAAGAAACAGACATACAGCACACTCCCCCCGAGAGAGGCCACGGCGCAGCCACAGCCCCTCGCAGCGAATCTTTTTCTATTCAACAAAATTATTCACTCGGAGGAGCGTCACCACTTCATGACTATACAAACATATCATAGATATTGAGCTTTTAGCTCTTGTTCTCTCAATTCGAAACCGCCAAATCTTCGTCCACGAGAATAAGCAGCCTGAAAGTTCACGTCCTTTGGGCGTGGACTATTCGTGTTTATTCGTGGACATGGTTACTTGGCGGTACCAGAATTGGGGATAAGCAAGGAATGGTTTCACGCTCTTTCTTTTTATTCCAAATCAAAATGAAACTCAACAATCGTATCATTCATTATGTAAAACATATAAGTATTATTTGTCTATTTTTGTTATCATTTTCTTTAAAGTGCTATTCTTATGTGCAAGAAAAAACAATCTATACTACTCTTAATAGTACTTTTTATATAAGCCCATGGAGTGACAGAGGGTCGGGGTATTCTGGTTACACTTGTACTTATACTTATTGCTATGCAGAAAATTCCAATGCTTTTTCTATAAACGTTTCTTCGCAAACTTCTACAACTTACACAAGTGAAAGCGGCATTCAGCATGGCTATTATGCTACTTATAGCGTAAAAGCACTTCAGACAGGCAATTACATTATTTATGGAGGTTCAGAATGCGTAAAAAGTGTTGCTGGAGGATGGACATATGGCAATCCTGTTATAAAATACCATATTGTAGTTTCCAATCCACCCCCAACGCCACAAGTTGTTTCAATTACGATTCCCAATAATGTATCGCTTTCGGTAGGTGAAATATATGAATATTCACCTGTCATTTATGAAGCAGGGGCATCAACTACATTAAGCTGGAAAAGTAGCCAACCCTCTATTGTGTCTGTAAATGATGCAGGTGTAATAAATGCTTTGTCCATTGGAAACTCAGTAATTACATGTACAGCTTCAAATGGCGTTTCCGCAAGTTCTGAGGTTAGTGTTCACCCAAAATATGTCAGCAGTATTTCTTTGAACATTTCAGAATTGACTATTGCCGAAGGTGATGTGTTTACCATGGAAGCAACAGTTTTGCCAGAAGATGCAGAAAACAAGCAAATCCTTTGGAATAGTTCGGACAATAAAATAGCATTTGTATCAAATGAGGGCATACTCTGTGCTGCTTCTGTTGGTTATTGTTATGTGACGGCATCGTCAACTGATGGTTCCAACATCAGTGCCAACTGCTTGGTGCATGTTGTGCCTGGAGAAACTACGACCAAGACCATGGCTCTGGCGATGAAACTGGTGAAAGGCGCGATAGCGTTGCAGGTTGGCGGCTCCGTGACGCTGGCTCCGCTGTATCAGCCTCTCGGCGTCACGACCGACGAGGTGACATGGTCGACGAGCGACCCTGCCGTGGCTACCGTCGACACCGAGGGCACGGTGACGCCCCTGGCAGAGGGCGAGGCCATCATCACGGCCACGTCGAAGATTGACGCTGAACTGTCGGCAGAGTGTCGCGTCAAAGTGTTCGAGGGCGATGGTGGCGGCGTTGACGAGGGCGTTTCCACCGACTACGGCGGTATGTTTAGTGCGCCTGCCCGTCGGTCGGTCTTCGATGTGCAGGGGCATCGGTTGCCGGAGCCGCGAAAAGGAGCGGTGAACATCATTGGCGGGAACAAAGTTTATGTGAAGTGATGTCTGTCGGCTGGTTTTACAAAAAAGGATGATGCTGGGCAACCGTTGCTGCGCCATCACATCGATTTCACACCTCTTCTTTCATGACAAACGATGAAAGGGGAGGTGTTCTTTTTGGCATAAAGGCAGTGAGAACGAAAAAGTTATATTGAATATACTGATAGAAAACCAGAACGACCTATGATTCCAGTTCCCGCAACAGGTCTGTCAAAATGTAGAGGTCGCTTTGTAGTTGCAGGCCGCTGTCAGGATTTTCCAACAACGCAAATGTACGGGAATTATAAAGGATGTCAAGGGCACGCTCAACATCGATGTTGAGGTGTTCTGCCAGCATCGTGGCAATCCTGGCAGTCTTCCGCCATAATACCTGGTCTCTCATGGCCTTCCTCCTTTCATCTCAACGGTTTCACTCATTTTGTGCCTCCTTCTTTTGCATCCCAATTGCGCAAAGCCTCCTGCACATTCCACACCACTCCGTCAATGCTCTCGGTATGCAGTGTGTCATAGCAGTCGAACAACAACCGCCTTATAAGGTCATGGTGTTTTAGGCGGTTGTGCAGCTCTGTAGTGGAGATGCCCATCTGTCTTGCCGTGGCCCCGATGGCCAATGTCACAAATTGAGTTTTTTGCAAAGCCGTTGCTTCCATATTCTTTCACTGCAAATGTTATACGGTTGCAAAGTTAAGGAAATCTTAGGAAAGGAACAAAGAAATGTAGATGATTTTCCGTTTGCAAATAATTATAAAAGAAAGGAAAACGGAAGAAAATGAGGGGAGGGGGAGCGGGTTTTCGATTATTTGTTGTAATTTTGCAGGGAAAAACGGAAAAGGAGACATGCAAGATACTGGAAACCAAGACAACGGAAAGAAGAAAAAGCCGACGGAAGGGAACGACAACGAGCTGGTGAGACGCATTGCCGAGCAGAAATACGAGTTCGGGTTCACCACCGACGTGGCGACGGACATCATTGAGAAAGGACTCAACGAGGACGTGGTGCGCATTATCTCGAAGAAGAAGGGCGAGCCGGAATGGATGCTCGACTTCCGCCTTCGTGCGCTGCGCCACTGGCAGACCATGCGCCAGCCGGATTGGGGCCACCTCCACCTGCCGCCCATCGACTATCAGGCCATCAGCTACTACGCCGACCCGCTGGCGAAGAAGGCGAAGGGCGACGGAAAGATAGACCCCGAGTTGGAAAAGACCTTCGACAAGCTGGGCATCCCCCTGGAGGAGCGGCTCGCCCTGAGCGGCAACACCGCCGTGGACGCCATCATGGACTCGGTGTCGGTGAAGACCACGTTCAAGGAGAAGTTGCGCGAGAAAGGCGTCATCTTCTGCTCCATCGGCGAGGCCATCAAGGAGCACGGCGACCTGGTGCGCCAATACCTCGGCACCGTGGTGCCCTACCGCGACAATTTCTTTGCCGCCCTCAACTCGGCGGTGTTCAGCGACGGCTCGTTCGTATATATCCCCAAGGGCGTGCGGTGCCCCATGGAACTGAGCTCCTATTTCCGCATCAACGCCCTGGGCACGGGGCAATTTGAGCGCACGCTCATCGTGGCCGACGACGACAGCTACGTGAGCTACCTGGAGGGCTGCACGGCCCCCATGCGCGACGAGAACCAGCTGCATGCCGCAATTGTGGAAATTGTGGTGATGAACCGCGCGGAGGTGAAATACTCCACGGTGCAGAACTGGTACCCGGGCGACGAAAACGGACGCGGCGGCGTGCTCAACCTTGTCACCAAGCGCGGCGACCTGCGCGGCGAGGGGTCCAAGCTGTCGTGGACGCAGGTGGAAACGGGCTCCGCCGTGACGTGGAAATATCCGTCGTGCGTGCTTCGCGGCGACAACTCCACGGCCGAGTTCTACAGCGTGGCCGTTACGAACAACTACCAGCAGGCCGACACGGGCACGAAGATGATACACATGGGCCGCAACACCAAATCGACCATCATCTCGAAAGGCATCAGCGCCGGCCATTCGCAAAACAGCTACCGAGGCCTGGTGCGGGCCACGGCGAAGGCCGACAACGCCCGCAACTACTCGTGCTGCGACAGCCTCTTGCTGGGCAGCGAGTGCGGGGCGCACACCTTCCCCTATATGGACGTGCACAACCCCACGGCCATCTTCGAGCACGAGGCCACCACGAGCAAGATTTCCGAAGACCAGCTCTTCTATTGCAACCAGCGCGGCATTCCCACCGAGCAGGCCGTGGGGCTCATTGTCAACGGCTACGCCAAGGAGGTGCTCAACAAGCTCCCGATGGAGTTTGCCGTGGAAGCGCAGAAACTGCTTAGCGTAACGCTTGAAGGAACGGTGGGGTGACTTGCAAGTTTTTTTGGAGTTTAGGAGTTTAGGAGTTCAGGAGTTCAGACGATAGTTTTCTTCTCAATAAAGAATGTGGGTGGAAAACTATCGTCTGAACTTATAAAATGATAAGGCAAAACGGGCCTTCGTTTTGTCAAGATTTTTCAACAAATTTTGGTTCCCCCAAGAAGTTTGACGGCAAATTTCGGGGAGAGAATTGGCAAATTGAGGGGAGAGAATTGGCGTTTTTCTCCCCTCAATTTGCGGTCAAACACCACGCTATTTGCAAGCCTTTGATTTTCAACAAATTACAAAACCGTCGGAAAATCGGCGATTTTGTCAAGATTTCTTACCAAAATTCCCCCATGTCCTTATCCATCACACGCACAAAAAAACGGGACTGGCGCCTTTTACAAGCGAGTCCCGTTTTCTTATTATTCCTGTTTCTTTCAACGAGCCGGGTTATTTGTTTTTCTGCGCCTTGCGCTCTTCCTTTTCCCTGCGTCGTTCTTCCTTAGCCTTGCGCCGCTCCTCCTTTGCCTTTCGGCGTTCCTCTTTCAGCTGTTCGCGTTTCAGCCTCTTGACATCCTTGAGCGCCACCTTTGCCGCTTCCAGTTCGTTTTTTGCCTCATCCTTTTCATCGGCGGCCTTTTCCAGTGCCTCGCGCAGCATTTTCTTGTCGAACGTAAACACATGTCCCAAGATGCCCAGCGAGAGGGTGCGGTCGTTGCCGCCCTGGCTGATGTGCGTGGTGTTGAACAGGTAGTAGTTGTTCACCTGCAACTTGCTGTTGAGCGCCACCTCCACGGTTTTGTTCACGATGTTTTTTCCCAGCTTCGTCAGGGCATTGTCGCCAAATCCCCTGTTCTCAGCCTCTTCGTCCACATACGCTTTCACGGCTTCCATCATGGCGGCCTTGTGTGCGGCCTTGTCGGGAACCGTCTGTGTCATCAATACCGCCACCAGCAGCAGGATGACAATAACCAAAAGTTTTTTCATCTTTTTCTATGTATTGTTTGCGCGTGCAAAGATACAAAAAAAGAGAGAAAAGCCATTATGTTAGGCAAAAAAACATGCCATTCGCCCGATTTCTCAGGGCTGCACGGCGGTGGTGAGGGGCGGCGGGGTGAGGGCCACGATGCGGAGCACCTGAGGCACCTGTTCCGCGGGTTTCCATTCGGCCATGCCGGGCATCCAGCACAGCGTGTCCTTGTTGAGCCTGTGGCTGAGCACCATTTGCGACAACTCGCGCTCGTCGAGCGGTCCCAGGGGTTGCCCGTCCACGGCCACATAGAACATTTCGGGTTGTGGCTTCGGCATGGTCTGAATGCTTCCGGGCACCTGCATTTGTTGCAACTGCTGGTTCATGCTTCCCACCATCTGGCGGGCTATCTGCATGCTCATGCCGAACTCCACGAGGCGGTCGAGCGAAAAGAAATTGCTGTCGTCCATATTGTTGATATTTATTTTTTGGGAGTTTAGGAATTTGGGAGTTTAGGAGTTTAGACAATAGTGGAGGCGGGAGCGCCTATTCCCCGTGAGGGGCTGGTTTAGGTGTTCAACCCTTTTTCCTGAATTTCACCCACACCAGCGCACCGAGCACGATAAGCAGTACGGCAAAAATGCGCAAGCCCGTTCGCCAGGTGGCCTGGTCGTCTTTTTCCTCTTCCATCATTTTTTCCATGTCTTCGGCGCCCTCCTTGACGAGGTAATATTTCGCTCCGTCGAGATAGAGCGAGGTGAGCGAGTTGCCCTTGATGCGGCCAATGACGGTAACGGTCTGCAAGGGGTTGACAACCCGGTACGACACGTCCACGTCGCCGCTGGTGTCGTAGTCACGATTTGAGGCGATCCTGAAGCCCCTCTTCGTCATTTTCAACGTATAGCTTTGGTCGTCGGTGGCGGTTTCCGCTGCCTTGTCAACTAGAAAGTGCTTATCAATTTTACTTTCATTGTGGCCGGTTTCTTTAGTTGCTAATAGATATTGCTGAGAATCAACAACATACCGAACATAGAGCGATTAAGGCATGGGCGGGGGCATGGGCGGGGGAGTGGCTCCGGCCGGCGGTGCGAAGAGCGGCGACAATTCGGGTTGCATGGCGGCCTCGCCCCATTGCGCCATTCCCTGCCTCCATACGAGCGTCTGGGGCTTCAAGTTTCCATTTTGCACCAGTTGCATCATTTGCGGCTGGGAGAAAGGCCCGGCCTGCTGTCCGCCGATGGCCACAAACCATTGCACGTTGGGCATGGGCGGCGGCGTGGGCTGGCTGCCGGGCATGGGCGGTGGCGTGCCGCCTTGTGGTTGTTGCCAATATTGTCCCATGTTTCCCATCATTCCGGCCATTTGGTGTCCCATTGCTCCGCCCATCATCATTCCGGTCATCATTCCGGCGGCATTCATTCCTCCTCCGCCGCCACCGTCGCCCATCTGCCCCATTTGTCCGAGGCTCTCTGCGGCGGCCTTGAGCACTTCGGTCTGCTGGTCCAGTCCGTGTGCTCCGATGAATTGCGTTTCGGTCTGCAGGCGTTGTGCGCGCTGAGCCTCCTCCCTTTGAATGCGCAGGGTTTCCTCCATGTTTTGTCGGTTGATTTCCTGCGTATCCTTCAGGTTCTTGATGTTCACGTCGCGCTGAGCCTTCAAGGTGTCGGCGGTGATGCCTGCGGTGAGGTGCCTGAGCTCCTCGTAGTAAGGGCTTTCCTTGTTGATTTCTATGGCCGCAATGTCAATGGCCTTGAGGTTCACGCCGAAGTCGGTTTCAATCCTTGGCCTGAGTTTTTGCTCTGAGCGCTCGTTCACCTCCATAATCATTCGCTCCACCTGCACGAGCGGCAGACCCGTTTCTTGCGGCAGGTTGGCCACGATGCCCTTGATGTTGCGGCGCACGGCGTCCTGAATCTGCTTGATGAGATTCTCGTGGCTGAAGTTCACCAGGCGGTTGAGCTTGATGAACTGCTTGTAGTCGGTGATGTTGAACGTCATGGTTCCCCTTACGGCCACGGGCACGCCGTGGTCGGGCAGGCGGGGGTCGAAGACGTCGAAATAGGGTACGGCGAAGCGCACCTGGTTGTTCTGCTGAAGGTTAATGAAATACACCTCGGCCTGGAATGGCGAGTCGCCGCCGTAGGCCAGCCCGATGATGTTTGTCAATACGGGCAGGTTGGCCGTGGTGATGGTCTGCTCGAAGGGCCCCTCAATGAAGTCCTGCATGGTGCCGTCTTTCTGCTGATAGACGAAAACCGCCACCTCGCCGTCTTTCACGCGCAGGGTGCTTCCCCAGCGAATGCTGTTCTCACGGCTGGTGCTATTGGCCTCCTGGTTCCTGGGCCTCCATTTCCACACGATATATTCTTGCTCGTCGCAACGGATGACGTTCATGATTCCGCCTCCGCGACCTCTTCCGAAAAGTCCCATTGTTTATAAGTTTAAAAGGTGAAAAAAAAGAAAGGGTGAAAAAAAGAGCTATTCGCTGACGCTGGTGTCGTCTTCCTCGACTTCGCTGAGGTCGTAGATTTCGTGTCCGCAATACTTGTCAATCTCTTTCTTGTGGGTCACATAGAACGTGGAAAGCTGATTGGTGTAGTTCTTGAACAGCTTGTCGAATGTTTCCTTCTTTGTCTTCTCATAGCTGGAATATTCGTCCACGGTGGTCCAGATGATGTCCATGGCGGCGTTTTTCCTCTGCTCAAAGTTCTCGATGGTGAGGGGAAGTGCCTTCAGGCTGTCGAGTTGTCCCACCAGGGTGTTGTATTGCTCGTCAACTTTCAGCTCGGTCTGTGAGTCGGAGCACATGCCAATGAAAGTGAGAATGGCGCCGATGATGAGTGCCACGAGGCATCCGGTGTAGCAGCCTTTGTTGTTTTGGTAGCTCAGGCTGTTTCCTCCGCCCGACCCTTTCAATGCCGCAATCCTGGCCTTCTCCTCCATTTTCTTCATTTCGGCCTCTTGCCTGCGTCTTTCGGCTTCCTGTTTCTTCCACTCAGCAACCTCCTGGCGTATTTCTTCAAGCAGGACCTTCACCTTCGGGTTTTCGCCGTAGAGTGTCATGGCCTTGCGGCGGTGCTCCTCGAGTGTTGCCACCACCAGGGGTGCGTTGACGGTTCCGGCCTTCAATTGTGCCAGTCCGCGGTTCATCTGCTCAATGAGGAAGTCGAGTTCCTGGTTGCGGCTGTCGTTGCTTACCACGCTTCCGCATGAGGGGCAGATGCCCGTCAGGGCCGGAAGGATTTCGCCGCAGGCGGGGCACTTGAGCAACTTGGGCTGGGCGGCCTGCTTCTGCTGGCGTATTTTCTGGACTTCAGCGTCGAGCAACAGGTTGACCTCGTCGGGGTCGTTGCCTTCGAGTAGTGCGCGCTTCACGATAATGGCGCGTTCCTCGGGGGTGAGCATGCCGTCAACAAGCGAGGCGGCAATAAGCTCTCTTAGGGATTCTGAGAACATGGCGTTTATCTGTTTTAGTTAATATTTAAGGTGGATGATGATATGAAAAGAACCTGCGGACAGGCCGCCGGATGTTTAAAGGGGGGAGTGTTTACATCATTGTCTTGGTTTGGGGTTAAAGTGGAAAGTAAAGACTGGAAATAATAGTGCCACAAATTTATAAATAAATTTTCATTTACCGTCGTTTCGGGTTGAAAAATAAACATCTGGTAAATATTTTTTACCTTCGTTAACAACACGACAGACAGCTATCCGGGTGGATAGAAACTGTCAAAAATTTTGACAAAAACGAGGAAAACTGCCGGCTTTTGTAACATACTGATAATCAAGGGTGTATAAATCGGTGAGAGTTTGACCGCAAATTTCGGGGAGAGATTTTGAAGTTTGAGAGGAGAAATCTTCAAGATCTCTCCCCGAAATTTGCGGTCAAACCCCGGCCCCCTTGAAAGTTTCCATGAAAAATCTTGACAAACCTCGCGCCTTCTGCCCTGCGCGGGTATTGTGAAAAAACGTTTTCGCGAGTAGAGGAACAAGCCACTTTTTCGACACTTTAGCAGCGAAGATAAACATTTCTTCCTCAGAGTGGCCGATAATTCGGCTTTTTTGTGTAAATTTGCACTCTTAAAACAATTATCAAAGAAAAAAGCACCGATGTTAGAGATAAGAAACCTGCATGCCCGCATCGACGGGAAAGAGATACTTCGCGGCATCGACCTCACCGTGGGCGACGGCGAAACGCACGCCATCATGGGTCCCAACGGGTCGGGAAAGAGCACGCTGAGCGCCGTGCTGGTGGGCAACCCCCTTTACGAGGTCACCGAGGGCGAGGCGTGGTTCAACGGCAAGAACCTGCTGGAAATGAAGCCCGAGGAGAGGGCCCACGAGGGGCTCTTCCTCTCGTTCCAATATCCCGTGGAGATTCCCGGCGTGTCGATGACCAACTTCATGAAAGCCGCCATCAACGAGAAACGCAAGTACCTGGGACTGGAGCCGATGAACGCGGCGGAATTCCTCAAACTGATGAGGGAAAAGCGCAAAGTGGTGGACCTCGACGCAAAGTTGAGCAACCGCTCGGTGAACGAGGGGTTCAGCGGCGGCGAGAAGAAGCGCAACGAGATTTTCCAGATGGCCATGCTGGAGCCCAAGCTCAGCATCCTCGACGAAACCGACTCGGGGCTCGACGTTGACGCCATGCGCATCGTGGCCGAGGGGGTGAACAGCCTGCGCACGCCCCTCAGCTCGTGCATCGTCATCACCCACTACGACCGCCTGCTCGAAATGATCAGGCCGCAACAGGTGCACGTGCTCTACAAGGGACGCATCGTGAAGACGGCAGGGCCAGAGCTGGCAAGGCATATTCAGGAGAATGGGTACGACTGGATAAAATAAAGCAGGGAGCCCCCCTCTAATCCCCCCAAGGGGGAGGGGGAGTGACGCCAAGACTTCCCCCCTTTGGGGGGATTAGAGGGGGACTCCCCCAACAAATTGAAAACCAATCAAATGGATAGCGAGAAACAATATATTGCCCTTTTCAAGGAGTCGCAGGAAGTGATTCAAAGCCATAGCGCACCCGTCATGAATGCCGTGCGCGACCAGGCGTTCCGCGACTTCCAGGCCGCAGGGTTCCCCACCAAGAAGGTGGAACGCTATAAATATACCGACGTCGCCGAGCTCATGGCACCCGACTATGGGCTGAACCTGAGGCGGTTGCACATACCCGTGGACCCCTACGAGGCGTTCCGCTGCGACGTGCCCAACCTGAGCACATCGCTCTACTTCGTGGTCAACGACGCCTTCTATGAACAGGAACAACCCAAGGGGCGGCTGCCCGAAGGAGTCATCGTAGGCTCGCTCAAAGAAGAGGCCAAAAGGAACCCGCGACTCGTGGAGAAATACTACGCACGCATTGCCAAGACCGGCGACGACGGCATCACAGCACTCAACACCATGCTGGCGCAAGACGGGCTGCTCGTGTATGTGCCAAAAGGCGTTAAAGTGGACCGCGCCATACAGGTTATCAACATCTTGCGTAGCGACGTGGACCTGATGGTGAACCGGCGCGTGCTCATCGTAGTGGAAGAGGGGGCGGAGGTGAAATTGCTGTTCTGCGACCATGCCGCCGACGACCGCAACTTCCTGGCCACGCAGGTCATAGAGGCTTTCGTGGGGGCCAACGCCGCGCTGGACCTCTATTGCCTGGAGGAAACCCACGCACGCAACGTAAGGCTCAGCAACGTCTATATAGAGCAGCAACGCGACAGCCGCGTAAGCCATAACGTCATCACCCTGCACAACGGCATCACACGCAACAAGACCGACCTGGTGATGGCCGGGGAGGGGGCCGAGTGCCAGCTCTGCGGAGCCGTCATCGCCGACAAGCAGCAGCATGTGGACAACAACACGCTCATTGTTCACCAGGTGCCCCACTGCACCAGCCGCGAAACCTACAAATATGTGCTCGACGGACAGGCCACGGGAGCCTTCGCCGGAAGGGTGCTCGTGAACCCCGGTGCACAACAGACCGACTCGCAAATGACCAACCAGAACCTTTGCGCAACGCCCGAGGCGAGGATGTTCACACAGCCCATGCTCGAAATCTATGCCGACGACGTGAAATGCGCTCACGGAAGCACCGTGGGGCAACTCAATGCCGCCGCCATGTTCTACATGCAACAAAGGGGCATCAGCAAGGAGGAGGCCAAGATTCTCCTGCAAAACGCATTCATCAACCAAGTGGTGGACCAGATAAAACTGGAACCCCTGCGCGACAGGCTTCACCACCTCGTGGAAAGGCGATTCAGGGGGGAACTGAGCAAATGCGAGGGATGCAAACTGTGCAAATAAAAACCGAAAACCTATAACCTAAAACAATATGGCAAAGAAAATCAGAATCGACGGGACACCCCATCACGACGACCTTCCCAACATCACGTTGGACAGAATACAGAAAAAAGACCGGACATTCATGGAAAGCCTGGGCATCAAGGACACCGACCAGGCTTTTGAAATGCTGGAAATGATGGGCTTCGACATCCCAAAACTAAAACAAGCCATTATAAATGACGAGCAGTTTCCCAATTCTGAAAAAGAAATGATGGAACGTTTCTACAACCCGGAAAATGACCTGATTCGGAAAATGATGGAAAAGATGAAAAATGACGACGAGGACGACGAGGACGGCGACGAGGATGAGTGGATGGAAGAAGAAGACTTTGGAACCATCTCAAAACTGATGCACGACGTGAAACCGCAGGAATACCTTTTGCGCATCTCGTTGAAAGACAGCCCCGTGCCGGTGTGGAGGGAAGTAAAGGTGCCCTCGAACCTCTCGCTCGAGGCGCTCGCCGTCATTCTTGTACATGCCATGGGATGGAACAACTCGCACATGCACCAATTACGCTTCAAAAACAATTATTACCTGAGCAGCGAGGAAGATATCAACGACTTCGGATACGACGGTCCAAGATTCATCAACCATAACGCCAATGACTTCCACGTGGGACAACTTTTCAACGAGAAAGGCGTGAAAATAGAATTGGAATACGACTTCGGCGACTCGTGGAAACACAACGTGTGGATGAAAAGCGTAAGGGACTATGAGCCAAACGAAAAACCCACCGTAGAACTGGTGAAAGGCAAAGGTATGTGCCCGCCCGATGATTGCGGAGGAGTATGGGGTTACGAAGAATTGCTTCTATTAAACAAGAAGAAACGGAAAACTTCCGAAGAAAAGGAACGGCTGAAATGGCATTTCATCGATAAAGACTACGACCCCGACTACTTCGATTTTGAGGAAGAAAGCTGGTATTTGAATGATGTATGGGAGGCAATGCAGGAATACTTTGAAAACAAAGGCAAGGAATAGCCCTGCCCCTCAAACATCTTGAAAAAGAAGATATTACAATGTACGACATAAAGAAAGTGCGCGAGGCATTCCCCATCCTCTCGCGCATGGTCTATAACAAACCGCTGGTTTACCTCGACAACGGCGCCACCACTCAGAAACCGCTCTGCGTGCTCGATGCCATGCGCGAGGAATATCTCAACGTGAATGCCAACGTACACCGCGGCGTTCACTATCTTTCGCAACAAGCCACCGACCTGCACGAGGCGGCGCGCGAAAAGGTGCGGGCTTTCATCAACGCCGCAAAGACCGAGGAAATCGTGTTTACGCGCGGCACCACCGAAGCTATCAACTTGGTGGCCAGCACTTTCTGCGAAAGTCAGATGAAGGAGGGCGACGCCGTGTTGGTAACCGACATGGAGCACCACTCCAACATCGTGCCGTGGCAACTACAGACCTCACGCCGCGGCATCACCGTGAACCACCTGCCCATTACCGACGACGGACAGTTGTGTATCAACGACTTCGAGACGTTTCTCACGGAGCGCACGCGGTTGGTGAGCATCACCCATGTTAGCAATGTGCTCGGCACCGTGAACCCCGTGAAAGACATTGTGAGGATGGCCCACGCCCGCGGCATTCCCGTATTGGTGGATGCGGCACAGAGCGCGCCGCACCTGAAGCTCGACGTCAGGGACCTGGATTGCGATTTCCTGGCGTTTAGCGGCCATAAGATGTACGGCCCCACGGGCATCGGCGTGCTCTACGGCAAGGAGGAATGGCTCGACCGGCTTCCACCTTATCAGGGCGGCGGAGAGATGATTGACCGCGTGACGTGGGAGAAAACCACTTTTGAGCGCTTGCCGTTTAAGTTTGAGGCCGGCACGCCCGACTATATCGCCACCCACGGTCTGGCGACGGCCATCGGCTTCATGGAAGACCTGGGCATGGAAAACATCGTCAGGCACGAGCAAATGCTCACCGCCTACGCCCTCAAGAAGCTGAAAGAGGTGGAGGGCGTCCGCATCTACGGCTTGCAAGAATGCACGTCGTCGGCCCCTCGCGACGCGGTCATCAGCTTTAACGCCGGCAACATCCACCACCTCGACATCGGCACGTTGCTCGACCGCATGGGCGTTGCCGTGCGCACCGGCCACCATTGCGCCCAGCCGCTCATGGCACGCCTGGGGACGCAAGGCACCGTGAGGGCATCGCTTGCCCTTTATAACACTTGCGAGGAAATCGACATCCTCGCCGATGCCCTCCGCCGCGCCATAAGAATGTTCTGAGTTTTTTCCTAGATTTTCTAGACTTTCTAGATTTTCTAGATTATCTAGAATTTCTAGATTTCTATAGAACTCTATATAAAAAGTAGAAAAAGCGGAGATGAGCCGTGGGGTTCATCTCCGCTTTTATTTATGCCTTTGTCAAAAGCCGTTGGGTTTTGACGGGGTTAGAAATCCAGATGGTCGAGGGCATCGCTGAAGCCTTTGGGCTCATGCTCGGCCATGGGGTCGTGATATTCCTGGTCGTTGGGGCGCTCACGATTGAAGTTCTTCGGCATGCGTTCGCCGATGCTATTGCCGTTTCCGCGCTCGTTGCGCTGGCGGCGCTCACCGTTTCCGCGTCCGCCCTGACGGCGTTCTCCGCGCTCGGGCCTCGGCCTGCGCTCGCGCTCCACATAACCCTCGGGTTTGGGAATGAGCACGCGGTGGCTGAGCTTGTACTTGCCGGTCTTGGGGTCAATCTCAAGGAGTTTCACGTTGATTTTGTCGCCTTCCTTCAGTCCGGCTTCCTCAATGGTTTCCAGGCGCTTCCAGTCAATCTCCGAGATGTGGAGCAGACCGTCCTTTCCAGGCATGATTTCCACGAAGCATCCATAGGGCATAATGCTCCTGACGGTGCCTTCATAGACCTCTCCCACCTCGGGAATGGCCACGATGGCCTTGATTTTGGCAATGGCGATGTCGATGCTCTCCTTGTTGGGAGCACTCACCTGCACCTTTCCTACGCCGTCAATCTCGTCGATAGTGATGGTGGCACCGCTATCCTCTTGCATCTGCTGGATGATTTTTCCGCCCGGGCCGATAACGGCACCGATGAACTCCTTGGGAATTTCGAATTGCTCAATTCTGGGCACCTGGGGCTTCATTTCGGCCCTGGGCTCAGCGATGGTGTCGGTGATGCAGTTGAGGATGTGCTCCCTGCCGGCCTTGGCCTGCATGAGGGCTTTCTCCAGGATGTCGAACGACAATCCGTCGCACTTGATGTCCATTTGTGTGGCGGTCAGTCCGTCGCGTGTTCCGGTGGTCTTGAAGTCCATGTCGCCGAGGTGGTCCTCATCGCCGAGGATGTCGGAGAGCACGGCATATTTGTCCTCGCCGGGATTTTTAATCAGACCCATGGCAATGCCGCTCACGGGCTTCTTGATGGGCACGCCGGCGTCCATGAGTGCCAAAGTACCTGCGCAGACGGTGGCCATGGAGCTCGAGCCGTTGGATTCGAGGATTTGCGACACGAGCCTTACGGTATAGGGGAAGTCGGCGGGAATCTGCCCTTTCAATCCTCTCCATGCCAGGTGTCCGTGACCGATTTCACGGCGTCCCACACCGCGCTGTGCCTTTGCCTCGCCGGTGCAGAAGGGCGGGAAGTTATAGTGCAGGAGGAAGCGCATGTATCCGCGCTCCAGCACGTCGTCCACGAGTTTCTCGTCGAGCTTTGTTCCCAGTGTGCAGGTGGTGAGGCTCTGCGTCTCGCCACGGGTGAAGATGCTGCTGCCGTGAGGCATGGGCAGAGGCGACACCTCGCACCAGATGGGCCTGATTTCGTCGCACTTGCGTCCGTCGAGCCTGATGCCCTCGTCGAGGATGCAGCGGCGCATGGCGTCGCGCTCCACGTCGTGGTAGTAGCGGTCCATCATGGCATATTTCTCTTCCAGCTCATCCTCGGTGAGGTCGGCGTGTGCGGCGGTGTAGGCCTCTTTGAAGTCGGTGAGGATTTTCTCGAACGCCTCGGCGCGCTGCTGCTTCTCCAGGGCCTGCTTGGTGATGTCGTAGGCGGGCTGATAGAGTTCGTTGTTCATTTGCTGGCGCAGCTCCTCGTCGTTCACTTCGTGATCGTATTCGCGCTTCACGTCCTTGCCCAGTTCCTTCGAAAGTTCTTCCTGGAGCAGGCACATGGGCTTGATGGCCTCCATGGCAGCTTTCAGTGCGCCGATCATGTCTTGCTCGCTCACTTCCTTCATTTCGCCTTCCACCATCATGATGTTTTCTGCCGATGCGCCTACCATGATGTCCATGTCGGCTTCTTTCATCTGCTCGAAGGTGGGGTTGATGACATACTGCCCGTTCACCCTTGCCACGCGGCACTCTGAGATGGGGCATTCAAAGGGAATATCTGAGCAGGCCAGTGCTGCCGAGGCGGCAAAGCCTGCCAGAGCGTCGGGCTGGTCCACGCCGTCGGCGCTGAGCAGCATGACGTTGACAAAAACTTCGGCATGATAGTTAGAGGGGAACAGCGGGCGGAGCACGCGGTCCACCAAGCGGCTGGTAAGGATTTCGTTGTCACCGGCCTTGCCTTCGCGCTTTGTGAAACCGCCCGGAAATCTGCCGGCGGCGGAGTACTGCTCGCGATAATCAACTTGCAAAGGCATGAAATCGGTTCCGGGAACGGCATCCTTTGCGGCACATACCGTAGCCAGCAAGACGGTGTTGTTCATGCGCAGCACCACGCTGCCATCGGCCTGCTTGGCCACTTTCCCGGTTTCAATGGTGATGGTTCTTCCATCGGCCAATTGAAGGGTTTTCGTAATTACGTTCATCTAAAAATTTAAAATACTTATTGTTTTAACAAAACATCAAAATGCCACGGGCACGGGGCCCATGTGCAAAAAATCGTGCAAATTTACGAAAAAATAGTTGAACAAAAGAACTTTTGCCCATTTATTTATCTTTTATTAAAAAATAATGAAGGTTTTGCGCGATGTCGGCTTTTCATTTTGGTATTCTGAACTCCCTCAACTTGCGAATGGTTTTCACTTTGCGCAGCGCTCCTTTTTTGTCAAGATTTTTCATGACTTTTTGAACACCCCAAGAAGTTTGACCGCAAATTTTGGGGAGAGATCTTGAAGATCGAGAGGAGAAATCTTGAAGATTGAGAGGAGAAATTTGCAGTCAAACCATGAGGAATTTACAAACCTCTGATTTTCAATTACTTATAAAATCAACAGAAAATTAGTCCATTTTGTCAAATATTTTTACCAAAATTACCCCCCTTCGCTATCCACCGGGGAACGACTTTAAAACTACGGCCATTGGAACATGAGAAAGGGGAAGGAACAAGGAAGAGGAAGAGGAAGACGGGGAACATCGGAAAAAAGCTTGGGAAATGGAAAAAAATACGGTCGGGAGGGCCGGAAATGGAAAGAAATTCGTATTTTTGCATGCCAAATAACAATCACGAGCATGATGAAGAAAACGCTTTTACTGGCACTGGCGGCCGCCACATGGATGTGCGCCGGCGCCACCATGCCCCTCCGCCCGCGCCTTCCCCGGCCCATGCAGCTGTGGTATGACCGTCCCGCCAACTATTTCGAGGAGTCGCTGCCCATTGGCAACGGCAAGCTGGGAGCACTGGTCTATGGCGCTCCCGACGACGACATCATCTACCTGAACGACATCACCCTGTGGACAGGCACCCCCGTTGACCAGCGCGAGGATGCCGGAGCGGCCGCATGGATTCCGAAAATCCGCGAGGCGCTCTTTGCCGAAGACTATGCCCGCGCCGACTCCCTGCAATTGCATGTGCAAGGCCATAACTCTCAGTATTACCAACCTTTAGCCACGCTCCACGTCCGCGACGGCAACCGCGCCCCGGTGGTGGCCTACCGCCGCCGACTGAGCCTTGACAGCGCCCTGGTAAACATTGCCTACCGCCGCGGCAACACCGCTTACGAGCGCGAATATTTTGCCTCGCATCCCGACCGCGCCGTGGCCATGCGCCTGAAAGCCTCGGTGCCCGGCGGCCTGGACCAGGAGCTGACGCTCACCGCGCAGGTGCCCCACCGCGCCAAGGCATCGGCCAACGCCGGAACAGGCCGCGGATGGCAGGGGCAGCTCACCCTGACCGGACACGCCGAGGGCGACCCCCGCCAGTCCATGCATTTTTGCACGCAACTATTGGTGAGGACCGTTGGCGGACGGGTGGAAGCCTCCGACTCCACGCTCCACATCACCGGAGCCACCGAAGCGGAAATCTATATCGTCAACGAAACGAGCTTCAACGGCTCGCGCAACCACCCCGTCACCCAGGGCGCACCTTATATAGAAACAGTCACCGACGAGGCATGGCACCTGGTGAACTACAGTTATGAGGAACTACGGCAACGCCACCTCGACGACTACGCCGCCCTGTATAACCGCCTGAGCCTGTGGCTGGAAGAAAATCCGGGCGACAACGAAGGCAACCCGCTCGCCGTCACCACCGACGCGCTCTTGCTGCGCCACACCGACACCGCGCCGAGCCCATATCTTGAAACACTCTATTTCCAATACGGGCGATATCTGCTCATCAGTTCTTCGCGAACGCCCGGCGTGCCCGCCAACCTGCAAGGCCTGTGGACACCCCACAAGTGGTCGCCGTGGAGGGGCAACTACACCATGAACATCAACCTGGAGGAGAACTACTGGCCCGCCTTCACCGCCAACCTGGCGGAAATGGCCGCGCCCCTCGACGACTTCATAGCGGCACTGGCCGAGAACGGCCACCACACCGCCCGCCACTACTACGGCATCGACCAAGGATGGTGCGCCAGCCACAACTCCGACATCTGGGCCATGACCAATCCCGTGGGCGAGAAGAACGAAAAGCCGGAATGGGCCAACTGGAACATGGGCGGCGCATGGATGGTACACACGCTTTGGGAGCGGTACCTCTTCACCCAAGACGCCGACTACCTGCGCCGGGTGGCCTTCCCATTGATGATGGGGGCGGCACGGTTCTGCCTGGATTGGCTGACCGAAAACCCGCGCGTGCCGGGCGAGCTCATCACCGCGCCCAGCACGTCGCCCGAGAACGAATATGTCACCGACCGCGGCTATCATGGCATGACGTGCTACGGCGGCACCGCCGACCTGGCCATCATCCGCGAACTGCTCATCAACACGCTCAAGGCCGACGACGTGGTGAACGGACAACACCCCCTTGACGCCGAAACCATGGCTTTCAGGAAGCGGGCCGCCGATGCCCTGCAACGCCTACACCCCTACACGGTGGGCAGGGAGGGCGACCTCAACGAATGGTACTACGATTGGAACGATTTCGACCCGCACCACCGCCATCAGTCGCACTTAATCGGCCTTTACCCCGGCAACCATCTTACCGACCCCGCCCTGCAACAGGCTGCTGCCAAGACACTTGAGCAGAAGGGCGACCACACCACCGGCTGGAGCACCGGCTGGCGCATCAACCTTTGGGCACGACTGCACAACGGCGAGAAAGCGTATCAGACGCTTCGGAAACTGCTCACCTACGTCAGCCCCGACAACTATGAAGGTCCCGGGAAAAGGCGGTCGGGAGGCACCTATCCCAACCTCATGGATGCCCATCCGCCATTCCAGATTGACGGCAACTTCGGCGGAACGGCAGGCATTTGCGAGATGCTGGTGCAAAGCACGACCGACAACGGCCACACCACCATCGAGCTCCTGCCGGCCTTGCCGCAACAATGGCAAAGCGGAGAAGTGAGAGGGCTGGCCGCCAGGGGCGGATACACGGTCACCCTGAGATGGATGAACGGCCGCCCAGCATGGGCCGACATCACCGCAAAAAACAAGGGAACATTAACCGTGGTTTACAATGGAAAGGCGAAAAAAGCAAAAGCCCGCCCCGGAAAAACCATACACCTGAAATGGTAAAGGAGTTTTTAGGAAAGCCTAGGAAGCCCTAGGAAAACCTAGGAAGTCCTAGGAACTCCTAGGAAAACCTAGGAAAGAAAAAAACCAAGAAAAAAGAAAAAAACATGGAAGCCCCAAGCGCAAAAGACGACATCAAAATGATGGAAATATCGGTGAGCAGCGTCAGCCAGCTGGTGCCCACCTGCACCCATATCGACGACGACCTGCTGTTGCTCGGCGACTTCGCCCAGATGCCCTGGCCCACCTCGCCGCGACGCATGAAATGCCTGCTCATGGGCCTCTGCCTGAAAGGGAAGGCGCAATATAGCGTGGACACCGAGGAGCACATGGTGAAACCCAACGACGTCATCATCATCAACGAGGGAACCGTGGTTGACAACGGCATGTTCAGCCACGACTTCAACGGCGTGGCCATCCTGATGAGCCACGACTTCATTGGCGAGGCCATCAAGGGCATCCACGAGTTGTCGCAGCTCTTCCTCTTCTCGCGCACACATCCCGTGTTCACCCTCGGCGCCGACGAGTCGCAGGGCCTACAGCACTATTTCCACGCCATTGAGAAACATGCCGCCAACACCGCCCACCACTTCCGCAAGGAACTGGTGCAATCGTACATCATGACCATGATTTACGACATCAGCAACACCATCTGGCGCCTGCAACAAACGAGCGACCGGCGGCAGACGCGGGCAGAGGCCATCTTCGCACAATTCATCCGGCTGGTTGACGAAAACTTCAGGAGCGAGCGCCGCGTGGGCTGGTATGCCGAACAGTTGTGCATCACGCCCAAGTACCTGTCGGAGACCGTGAAGACGGTGAGCCGGCGAACACCCAACGAATGGATTGACAACTACGTCATCCTGGAGGTGCGCGTGTTGCTGAAAAACTCCACGCTGAGCATCAAGGAAATAGCGCAGCGGCTGAACTTCCCCAACCAGTCGTTCCTTGGCAAATTCTTCAAGGAGCACATGGGCCTCTCGCCAAGCGACTACAGGAAAAGCTGAAGAAAAAACTCCACAACCGCTTTGCGCTTCAACCAATTATTCGTAATTTTGCACCCGAAAACGGCAATGGCCGCATGAAGCAAGTACACGCATCATAAAAAAAAATAGATTAAAAACAAGCATTATGGCAAAGAAAGCATTACTGATGATTCTCGACGGATGGGGCATCGGAAAGCATGGCAAGGGCGACGTCATCTACAACACGCCGACTCCCTACCTCGACTACCTCACCGCCGTCAGTGCACACTCGCAGCTACAGGCCAGCGGCGAAGACGTGGGACTGCCCGACGGACAGATGGGCAACTCGGAAGTGGGCCACCTCAACATCGGCGCAGGCCGCGTGGTCTATCAGGACCTGGTGAAAATCAACCGCGCCTGCCGCGACAACAGCATCATGGACAACGAGCAGGTGAAGGCCGCCTACAGCTACGCCAAGGAGAAGGGCAAGAAGCTCCACCTCATGGGGCTCACCTCCGACGGCGGCGTGCACTCCTCGCTCGACCACCTCTTCAAGCTCGTGGAGATAGGACATGAATACGGCCTCGACGGCAACGTCTTCGTGCACTGTTTCATGGACGGCCGCGACACCGACCCGAAGTCGGGAAAAGGATTTATCAGCCAGTTGCAGGACGTGTGCGACAAGAACGGCGCACACATTGCAAGCATCGTGGGACGATTCTACGCCATGGACCGCGACAAGCGCTGGGAGCGCGTGAAGGAGGCATACAACCTCCTCGTGGCCGGACAGGGCAAGCAGGCCAAGGACATGGTGGCGGCCATGGAGGAAAGCTACGAGGCCGGCGTCACCGACGAGTTTGTGAAGCCCATCCACAACGCCAACATCAACGGCGTGATTGAGGAGGGCGACGTGGTCATCTTCTTCAACTTCCGCAACGACCGCGCAAAAGAGCTCACCATCGTGCTCACCCAGCAGGACATGGAAGACCAGGGCATGAAGACCATTCCCGGACTGCAATACTTCTGCATGACGCCCTACGACGCATCGTTCAAGGGCCTGCATGTGCTCTTCCCCAAAGAGAACGTGGAGGACACACTGGGCGAATACCTCTCGAAAAAAGGCCTCAGGCAGCTGCACACCGCCGAGACTGAGAAATATGCCCACGTCACCTTCTTCTTCAACGGCGGGCGCGAGAAACCCTTCGAAGGCGAGGACCGCATTCTGGTGGCAAGCCCGAAGGTGCCCACCTACGACCTGAAGCCAGAAATGTCGGCCTACGAGGTGAAAGACAAACTGGTGGCCACCATCAAGACGCAGATGTACGACTTCATCGTGGTGAACTTTGCCAACGGCGACATGGTGGGCCACACCGGCGTGTATAACGCCATCGCCAAGGCCGTGTGGGCCGTTGACCACTGCGTGCAGGAAGTCATCGAGGCCGCCAAGGCCAACGGCTACGAGGCCATCATCATTGCCGACCACGGCAATGCCGACAACGCCATCAACGCCGACGGCACACCCAACACGGCTCACTCGCTGAACCCCGTGCCCTTCATCTACGTCACCGACAACAACTCGGCAACGGTGAAAGACGGGCGGCTGGCCGACGTGGCACCGTCAATCCTCCACATCCTCGGGCTGGAACAGCCCTCCGACATGACGGGCGAGTGCCTTATCAGCGACAACGTCTGACAACCCTTGACCCACGACCACCATTAAGAAACCGGGGCGCGCCATGAACTGACGCGCCCCGGTTTCGTTTCGTAGGAGGCTCCCACTGCTTGCATAAGGGCAAGAAGAAAACCGGTGCATCACTGCACCGGTTTCTTACCTTGAAATAATTAAGCCTAACCTTTATGAAAACTTTGATCTTATTACTACTTCGTGGTCCAACCGGGAATCGAACCCGGATCTAATCTTTAGGAGAGACTTGTTCTATCCATTGAACTATTAGACCATCATTCTTTTCGCCTGCAAAGATACAACGTTTAGGTGAAAAATAAAAACATTTTGCAAAAAAAATTCACCACGTTTAAACTTTTCTCACTCCCGCGCGTCATATTCTTTAATAAAGAATTGTTTTCTAAGCTCCAATAATTTAAGAAGTAAAAATTTTTATGTACAGACTCCTATTATTGTGCCTTACCGTCATGTTTTCGTTACAAACCTTTGCGCAGGGCACCGTGAAGGGGCATGTCGTTGACAAAGCGACCGACGAGAGCCTGCAATTTGTCAATGCTGCCGTGTATGCGCAAAATGACACCACGAAGATTGTGGCGGGAGCCATCACCGACGCCAACGGCAGCTTCACCATCGGCGGCCTGAAGAACGGGCGCTACCGCCTGGTGCTGAGCTTTGTGGGCTACCGCGACGTGGTGCGCCAGTTCAACATCACTGCCCAGAAGCCCAACGAGCACTTCTCCCACATTTTCATGAGCGAGGACAGCCGCCAACTCAGCGAAGTCACCGTGGTGGGACAGCGCTCGGGAGTGAAACTTGAAGTGGACCGCAAGAGCTTCGACGTGTCGCAAGACATCAACAACGCCGGAGGTGCAGCCAGCGACGTGCTGGAAAACATTCCCAGCGTGGAGGTGGACCAGGACGGCAACGTGTCGCTCAGGGGAAACACCAGCGTGGAGGTGTGGATTAACGGCAAGGCCAGCGGACTGACCAGCGACAACCGCGCCGAGATACTGAAACAGCTGCCCGCGGAGAGCATCGAGCGCATTGAGGTCATCGACAACCCCTCGGCCAAGTTCTCGGCAGAAGGGTCGGCAGGCATCATCAACATTGTGCTCAAGCGCGACCGAAAGGCCGGCTACTACGGCAGCGTCAGGGTGGGCGGAAACACCAACAAGAGCGCCAACACCGGCTTTAGCATCAATTATTCGAGCGGACTGCTCGACGCCTACGCCAACATCGGCTACCGCCACCGCCAGAACAACCTGGGCGGAAGCCTCAGCGAGCAGCAATACCTCAACACCAACCAATATCAGAACTACCGCAGCGACAACAGCGAATACGGCAACAACCTCTTCAGCCGCGCCGGACTGACCTTCCATCCCACGACGAAGGACGATATCGGCGTGAGCGGAATGATGATGTTCGGCGGACGCAAGAGCTACAGCCACACGCCCTACCACTACGGCACCATCGGCGCCATGCAAGACACCTACCTCATGCACCGCGACACACGTTCGGGCGGCGACAACAGGATGCTTCACGGTGAACTGAGCTACCGGCACATGTTTACCGACACCCACTTCATCGACCTCACACTGAGCACCGGCAACTGGCGCGCCGACAACGACAACATCTACCAGGACAGCACCTACTACTACAGCGGCGAGGTGCCCACGGCATACAGCTGGCAGTCGAGGCCCATGAACATGCGCAACCGCAACAGCGAAATAAAGCTCGACTACGAAAACCCCATCACCGACAAAATGAGGCTCCAGGCAGGCTACAACGGGCGATTCTCGCACGAAAACTCGCCGCAGGAGTCGTTCATTGCCGACAAATGGGCCGGCGGCACGCCCACTGAGGAAAAGACCTACTTCAACCGCTTCATCTACGACAACACCATCCATGCACTCTACGCCACGGCAACCTATAACTTCGGGAAATTCGGACTGATGGGCGGACTGCGCGGAGAATACTGGAAGGTGAACACCGAGAGCTACGACTGGGAACAGGAGCACAATCCGCAGAAACGCGACAAACCGTTCAAGAAAGACTTCTTTGAACTATTCCCAAGCATCTTCATGTCGTACCAGCTCACCGAAAACGACCAGCTGCAGCTGAACTGGACACGCAGGCTGAGAAGGCCGTGGGGCGGACAGCTGAACAACTTCAAAAACACGCGCGACGCATCGATGGTGTCGTTCGGAAACCCCGAGCTGACACCGGAATTCAGCAACAGCTTCTCGCTCAACTACCTGAAGACCTTCGGCGACCAGTCGTTCCTGCTGAGCGCCTACTACCGGCCCACCACCGACGTCATTCAGCGCATACGGTGGCAGAGCATGTCCGACGGCCTGATGTACTCCACCAGCATGAACCTTTCCAAAAGCACCAGCACCGGTCTGGAGTTGACGCTGAAGAACCGGCTGTTCAAGATTCTCGACATCAACACCAACGCCAACTTCTACTACTACAAGCTCAACGGCTTCTCATACGTCATTGAAGGGCAGACGGTGACGGGCGAGGAAGACCATAACTTCACGTGGAACGCGCGCTGCCAGGCATCGCTCATCCTGCCCTACGACATCTCGGTGCAGGTGACCGGCAACTACCGCGCACGGCAGGTCATCACGCAGGGTTACCGAAAAGCCAGCTACGGCATGGACATGGGCTTGCGCAAGAATTTCTTCGACAAGAAGCTTACCGTGTCGCTCAACTGCCGTGACCTCCTCGACAGCCGCCATTGGGAAAACTATACCAGCGGGCCCACCTTCACACGCCACCAGAAAAACTGGCGTGGCGGACGGCGATTTAACCTCACCCTTTCGTGGAACTTCGGAAACATGAAGCCCAAGAGAGAGGAAAGAGGCGACGAAGATGCCGACGGAGGCGAAGGCGGCGGAGCATTTGGACAAGACAACTTCGGCAACAACCAGCAGAGGGGTGCCGCCAACGCACAGCAGCAAAAAGGCGGCAACAATAACCCGCCGAGGGAGACAAACACCGAGCAGCCAGCCGAAGAATAGCCCCAATCTCCAAGACAAACATTACCCCAAAACAACTAATCTTCTAAACAAACGATGAACAAAACCCTTCCAACCAGAACGGCCATGATGGCGGCTTTCACCGCCATCATGGCCGTTTCGCATGCACAGATTAACCGCCAGGCGGTGGTGTCGCGCAACAATCCGCAGGTGCATGCCATTGACTCCCTGCAGTCACTGTCAGTGGGCAACGGCGGATTCGCCATGACGGTGGATGCCACAGGCCTGCAAACCTTTCCCGAACTTTACAAGAACGGCGTGCCCTTGGGCACCATGAGCGACTGGGGATGGCACAGTTTTCCCAACACCGAGAACTACCGCGCCGAGGAGGCCCTGCAGCCCTACGACTTCGGCCACACCTCGAAACCCGGCAAACGGAAGAAGGAAACCTATAGCGTGGAAAACAAAGCCGACCAAAGGGCGAAAGCGGCAGCGGCTTATCTGCGCGCCAATCCCCACCGCCTGCACCTCGGAACCGTGGGGCTGGGCATCCATGAACCCGAAAAAGTGGAGGCCATCCATCAGCACCTCGACCTGTGGACGGGAACCATCGACAGCCGCTTTTCCTACAATGGCAAGTGCTATCACGTCACCACGGTGTGCCACCCCGAACGCGACATCATTGCCACCCGCGTATGCGTGGAACTGCAAGACACGCTGGCCAAAGGCGACAACCGCGAGAGCATCATCATGCGCTTCCCCTACCCCACCGGCGCACACAGCGACGACGCCTGCCAATGGGACAATGCCGACAACCGCAACTGGGAACGCCACCACACGCAAATCGTGGAAAAAACCGACAGCGGGGCGTTGTTGAAAAGAACCATCGACGACACCTCTTACTACGTCAACATCAGGTGGCAGGGAAAACCCGTGGAGGTATTTAACGACGGCTCATTCCCCCTGGAAAACCTACTGCAGGAGTTTGGCTTTGCAGGAACGGAATTTTCGTTCGTTTGCGAATTTCTCCCCAATGCTCCCACAACAACCACGCTACCGACCTTCGATGAAACGGCCCGGGCCTCTGCCGGCTTTTGGCACGACTACTGGACCAAGGGGGGCATCATCGACTTCTCGCACTGCACCGACCCGCGGGCCCGCGAACTGGAGCGTCGCGCCGTGCTCAGCCAATACCTGCTGGCCGTGAACTGTGCGGGCGACACTCCGCCGCAGGAAACGGGACTCACCTATAATTCATGGTTCGGCAAATTCCACCTGGAAATGATTTGGTGGCATCAGGCGCAGTTCGCCCTCTATGGACATCCCGAACTGCTGGAACGCAGCCTCGACTGGTATTTCAAGGCGGCACCGGTGGCGCGTGAGATTGCCAGGCGGCAGGGCTTCGACGGCCTGAGATGGATGAAAATGACCGACCCCTCGGCACAGGAGGCGCCGTCGAAAGTGGGCAGTTTCCTCATCTGGCAGCAGCCACACCTCATTCACCTGGCCGAACTGCTGCGCAGGGCCGACGGCGACGGCATGCGCATCGTAAGGAAATTCTGGCCGTTGGTGAAACCCACGGCGGCATTCATGCAGAGTTTTGCCGACTATGAAAAGAAAAATGGCCGATATGTGCTGAAAGGCATCATACCGGCGCAGGAAACGCTGAGAGCTGCTGAAACGAAAAACCCGCCCTTCGAACTGTCCTACTGGCAGTGGGGACTCACCACCGCCGATACTTGGAGCACGCTCATGGGCGAGGGCCATCAGACACAATGGCAACAAGTGGCACAAAAACTGTCGCCACTGGCCTATAATTCCGACAGCCTGTACCTGGCAGCCGAAACCGCCACCGACACCTACCGCGACATTCGTTTCACCAGCGACCATCCCGCCATTCTCGGAGCACTGGGCATTCTGCCCGGCGGAACACTCACCGACAAGGCAATAATGAAAAAGACGCTCAACTGGATTTGGGATAACTGGAATTGGGACAAGACCTGGGGCTGGGATTATCCCATGGTGGCCATGAATGCCGCACGGCTGGGTGAGCGCGAAAAAGCCGTTGATGCACTCCTTATGCCCAAGCGCACCAACACCTATTTGGTGAGCGGCCACAATTATCAGGACCAGCGGCTGCGCCTTTACCTGCCCGGCAACGGCGGCTTGCTCACCGCCCTTGCCATGATGTGTGCAGGATGGGACGGTTGCCAGGAGCGCAATCCCGGCTTCCCCGACAACGGGCAGTGGGATGTGCGCTGGGAGGGCCTTCTTCCACTGCCTTGAGAAGAGATTTTAGGAAAACTTAGGAAGCCCTAGGAGGTCATAGGAAAGCATAGGAAGTCCTAGGAAAACCTAGAAAAACTTAGGAGGCCCTGGGAAAGACCCAGGACCTCCTATCAATCATTTCACCGGCTCAATAAAGAACGAGAACGAGCGGTTGCCATAGTTCACGCGATATTGCGGCAGCGCGAAGCCTTCAAAGCTCCAGCTGTTCACCCCGCCCACGCCGGCATGCTCGCCGTCGATAAAGAGGTTGGTGAACGGCGATGGCGTGAGGTCGGCCACATGGCGCTGCTTCTTGTCAAGACCCTCGTCGAGCGTGTCGATGTCGTAGTGAAGCGCCGAGGCAAAGAACGGTTGAGCCGAGGTAATCTTCAATCCCTGGCCGCTGCCGTTGGCCTGCCGCCACCAACGCACGTCGCTCTTCAAGCCCGTTTCCTGCGGACGAATATAAGGATAGAACTGCTCGTCGGCGCTCTGGCTGTAGAGTCCCAGGCGCTGCGACATCTTGCGGTCAACGTAGTTCTCCACCGGTCCGCGGCCGTAGAAGGTGCTGCGGTCCATGTCGTGAGGCAATTCCATCACCATGCCGAAGCGCAGCAGGCCCGGCATTTTCTTTGCTTCTTCTTCCGACTCAGGATAGGTTTCAAGCGTCTCGGTCACTTTCACCATGCCGTCGGCCCACACCTGGTAGTCCACCTGCAACGAGGCTTTCACCTGCGGCAGGTCGTAAGTGGCCGTCACGGTAAAGCTCTTCCCCGTTTTTTCTTTGTTATTCACGGCCACCACACCGATGAGGTTCATTTCCGGATGTCGCCAAAGTCCGTAGCGGCGCTGTATGCCGGCACCCATGTCGTTGTCGGTGACGGCGCGCCAGAAATTGGGTTTCAGCGTGCCACCGTTGGCCAGCATGTCCACGCCATTGGCGCGATACTCGCAGAGCAGTCCCGTCTTCCGGTCGAAGGCCACCGTGGCTTGTTCGCCGATGATGCGCAGCACGTTCTTGTCTTTCTTCAGTTTCAGGCTGCCCTTGGCGTGTTCCTGGGCGGTGCTGCCTTCGGTCTGCCCAAACGCCATCTGTGCGTAAGCCACCACCTGCCCTTTCTCCATGAGCGGCTCGGCCTCTTTCAGACGGAAGTCCACGTTGAGCAGATACTCTCCCGGCTGCGACATATTATTGGCCGATACGGGCAAGAGCACCTCACAACTTTTCTGAGGCTCGCAGTCAATGGCTTCCACCGTGCCGTGTTTCACCACCGTGCCGTCGCGCAGCAACGACCAGTCCATGGCCACATTGTCCAGTCTGCGGAAGAAATTCTCGTTCTTGATGCGCACCGTGCCGTGCCCTTCTTTCACCAGTTCGGCCCAGATGTTCTGATAGTAGTAGCCCACCTCATACATCTCAGGATTGGGCACGCGGTCGGGACTAATCAGTCCGTTGCAGTTGAAATTGTTGTCCGATGGGTCATAGCTGTTGTAGTCGCCGCCGTAGGTATATTCCTTTGTGGGCAGTCCGCCGGCGGTGCGGCGATGCAGGGCCTGGTCCACGAAGTCCCAGATGAAGCCGCCCTGATATTTCGGATATTTCCTCACCAGGTCCCAGTATTCCTTAAATCCTCCGCACGAGTTTCCCATGGCGTGGCTGTATTCGCATTGTATGAGCGGCTTGGTGGTAGCGGGGTCGCTGCTGTAGCGCTCGCACCAGCGGTGGCTGGCATACATGGGGCACATAATGTCGGTGTTGGGTCCGCCGTCGGCCCGTTCCCAGTGGATGGGACGGAAGGGGTCTTGCTCCTTAATCCATTTGTAGGCCTCGGTGAAATTGGGGCCGTCGATGGTTTCGTTGCCCAGCGACCAGATGATGACGCTGGGATGGTTGTAGTTCACCTGTACGTTGTGCTGGTTGCGCTCCAAAATCTGACGGGCGAAGAGCGGCGTGTAGGAAATGGCATCCTTCGGGTTATAACCGAAGCCGTGGCCTTCCTGGTTGGCCTCGGCCACAAGATAGAGGCCGTATTCGTCGCAAAGGTCATACCAAATGGGGTCGTCGGGGTAATGGCTGGTGCGCACGGCGTTCACGTTGAAGCGTTTCATGATTTTGATGTCTTCAATCATCCTTTCGCGCGACACCACATATCCGCCGTCGGGGTCCATCTCGTGGCGGTCCACACCTTTAATATATATAGGCTCACCGTTGATGAGCAGCTGTCCGCCGGCAATGTCCACGCGGCGGAAGCCCACCTTCTGCACGATAATGGCCGCCGGAACAGTCTGAACATTCTTGCCTTTCTTGGCGCCGCCGTCGCTCACGGTGGTGACAAGGGTGTAGAGATTTGGCGTTTCTGATGTCCACTTCTTGGGATTCGCCACGCGGAATGTTCCGCTGCCCTCGCTCTGCAGGGGCACCTCTTGTCCGTCGGCGTCGAGCAGGCGGTGGGTCAGCCGTGCCTTCCCCGTCACCGTGGCCTGAATGGTGAGCAGGCCGTCGCGCAGGAAGTCGTCGAGCGTTGTCGTCAGCCGCAGGTCGTCAACGTGAATGGCCTTGTCGCGGGCATAGAGATAGCTGTCGCGGGCGATGCCCGAGAGTCGCCAGAAGTCCTGGTCCTCGCACCACGAGCCGTCGCACCACCGCATCACCTGCATGGCCAGCAGGTTGTCGCCGGGCTGAAGATAGGGTGTGATGTCGAACTCGCAGGCCACTTTCGAGTCTTCGCTATAGCCCACGAACTGGCCGTTCACCCACAGATAGACACACGACGTGACGCTGCCCAGGTGGACGATGACCTGTCGGCCCTGCCATGCCTCGGGAACGGTCACCGTGCGGCGGTAGCAGCCCACATGGTTGTCTTTCACCGGCGGGGGAAGCATGGTCTGGCCCTCCTGATAGTCTTTCTGCTTGGGCATGGGGAAATGTCCGCGCCAGGCAAAGCCGATGTTCACATATTCCGGGTCGCCGTAGCCGTTCAGTTCCCAAATGCCCGGCACGGGCATGGTCTTCCACGCACGGTCGTCGAACGTGGGCAGAAAGAAGTCCTGGGGCTGCTCGCCGGCATTGGCGCTCCAATGGAACTGCCACGGGCCGTGCAACGACAAGAAGTTCTCCGACAGCGACGGCTCGCCACGAAGGGCAAGCGCCTCGCTCTCGTAGGCAAAAAACGTGGTGTGGGAAGGCAGGCGGTTCACGCTGTTCACCGTCATGTCCTGCCATTCGGTCATGGTCTGCGACTGTGCGCCAAGACAGCACACCAGGGCCGCAATAAGGGTAAGTTTTCTCATGTCGAAAGGTTTTTGGTGCAAATATACTACTTTTTTCATAATCTTGAAAAAATAAAGCGAAGAATTGTTTTTTTAACATAGGAAAGCCTAGGAAAACCTAGGAAGGCCTAGGAAAACCTGGAATTTACGCCTAAATAATAAAAAAATTCGGGAAAAAGCACCCCAATATGATTAAAAATTCGTATTTTTGCAAAAATTTACATCCTAAACTTATATCAACATGAAACACCTTCTACACCAACCAACCCTGGCGAGGCTCACGCTCAGCATGCTCCTTGCCCTGTTCTCCGTTGCCTCCTGGGGCGACGAGCTCACCGTGTATGACGGCACCGTGACACACAACAGAGTGCCGATTAACGTCTATTATTTCGACGACTTCTCCAAAAGCCAGGTCGTCATCCCAGCCGAAGAGCTGGAGAATATGATTGGAGCCTGCATCAACAGCATCACCTTCTACACAACAAGTTCGAACATCCCCTACACCGCCGTCAGTTCGGCCGACATCTTCCTCAAGGAAGTGGACTACACCACCATCTCCGCCTTTGAGGACATCGCCACCGGCACCACCGTGTTCAC
>JAFVHN010000016.1 GCA_017474515.1 Prevotella sp.
AGGAGGTGCAGCTTCCAAGCCCCACCGGTGTAAAGCAGCTAGAGCAGGAAAACTCGGCCACAGAGGTGCTCTTGTACACCCCCGACGGCAAGATGGGCAAACCGTCCAAGGGCCTTTACATCGAGCGAAAGGGCAGCTCGGTGCGGAAAGTGGTTTTGAAATGAATGATTAGTTGAAAGAGGGCACTCGGCACTGCGCGGAAAAAACCGGAAACATTTTACTCATCTGCTACAACGCCGCGCATCCGGGTGCTACTTTAAAATTGAAAAGTTGAAAAAGTGAAAAGTTGAAAAGACAGCGCCTCCAAGCTATCTTCTACACTCAGCGACACCTATACCATTATTATTTCAGGCGGCTACGTGTTCTGCGGGCAGATTAATCTTTAAAAATCGGCGTTTACTCTTTGCATTTCCAACTATTTTATTTATCTTTGCAACAATAATTATCATATAATCAAATTCCTATGAAATATTTAAATATACTTCTATTCCTTTGTTTGTCTTGGACAACGTCCATTTATGCCCAGGTGAACTATGTGAACGTGGGCCGTGCGGGCACCTTGCAGCAGATACTTGAGCAAAAGGGCTACATGGACTCCGAGGGCCTGGTCATCGCGGGCGAGCTGAACGGGCGCGACATCGCCGTGCTGAGGGCGCTCACGGGAAGCCAGATTTATCATGAATATTCAGAAGCCTCGGGCCTGCCATCTGTAGATACCCCTAAGCTGAAATACATCAATCTTTATGACGCCCGCATCGTAAGTGGCACACTGCCTTATAGCATGGCACATTTGGACGTTGACGGAATGAATCCAAATTGTGTATATAAATGGTATCACACCACTGACGACGTGATGGGGACGTTTATGTTTGAGCCATATACGAAATCCACCATCACCGATGTCGTTACGCCAGCGTCGGTAAGAAGAATAGAGAGTTCTGCTTTTTGTGATTGTCGTAACTTGAAGACTGTTTTTATCTCCGAGGGAATAGAGAGTGTCAACGGGTTTTTCGGTTGCAATAGTCTGAAACGTGTGGTGCTGCCTTCCTCTCTGACAAAGATTGAAGATGGCGCGTTCTCCAGTGGCACCACAAACATGACAGCTATTGAAAATATCTATTGCCTTGCTACCGAGCCACCTGTGGTAGAGAACATTTCAGGAACTTTCACTTCAGCCACCCGGAACAACTGCACAGTGTTTGTTCCTATGGGTTGCGAAACGGTTTACAGGAACAGCGCGTGGGGCGCCTTCAAACATATTACAGAAACAGCAAACATGGAGGTACTCATCGCCGACATGAAACCCGTTCACCGCGACATTCCCGTGGATTTGATAGAGGAACAAGAGGTGGTGAACAAAGTTTTCGTGGAGGAACCGGGCACCTTGCAGCAACTTCTTGAGGAATACGGCATGACAGACTCTGAGAAACTTGTCATCGGAGGAAAAATCAATGGCAGGGACATCCTGTACCTGAGAATATTGGGCGGACTGAGAAACGATTTCCAATATCAGGATTACAATTACATGAACGACAACGGTTTCCCCGACAAACCGGGCACCAAGCTCAACCGCATAGACCTTTATGACGCCAACATTGTGAGCGGCGGCGGGCCATATCTGATGGATGGTTTCCACAGCGCCGACATGGAATTATGGCGGTACACGGAGGATGACGTGGCGGGCGAAGCACTGTTTGAAGGGGAATGGCGGCTGCGCGAAATCACCTTGCCGTCTTCCATCAAGAAAATGGACAATCGGGTCTTTTGGGGCAACATCTCGATGGAAGGGACGTTCGTTGTCCTCGACGGTGTGGAGAGCATAGGGCAGAGGGCTTTCTATTCCTGCCGAGAAATGGAGCAGGTGGTGCTGCCCGCGGCGCTTAACAGCATCGGCACACTGTCGTTCTGGATGTGCGACAAACTTCACACCGTCTATTGTCTGAACCCAACGCCGCCAGTGATAGAAAATGCCTATAATATGTTCACGGAATACACCCTGAACGATGGTAAACTTATCGTGCCCGCAGGCTGCGCCGAGGCTTACAGGAACGCCTATGGATGGGGAAGTTTCAAGAACATCGTGGAGGCCGATGACATCGAGGCGCTGGTGGCCCCGTACAAGCCGCAGCACCACGACTTCTCCGTTCCCACCGCCGTCGCGCCCGTTTCAGCCTATGAAGATGGCACGGGGACACAGGTCTTCACCCTCAGCGGCATGAGGCTGACTCAGCCCGCCCGCGGCCTGAACATCATCAGGACGGAAAACGGAAAGGTGAGGAAGGTCATAAAATAACAACCTTGTATTTTCAGCGAAAGGGCTACTCTTTCTACTGACTATACGGACTTGGGGAACCGTTCTCCAAGTCCTTTTTTTGATGTTTTCCCGCCTGTCCTATTCATCCCGTCGTCCCCTTTTCCCAATCATCCCCAAACAAGAAAAACGGTTGATATAACCACCCACATGGCGTGAATGTGGAAAAAAGTCATTACCTTTGCACCCGCAACTCTTCAGCGATGACCGCCCCGCGGCTCGTTTTGGAAACTCAAGTGAAGATTTCCTTGGGCTTTGCACCCTCCAAAAGCGTAAAAAAACATAAAATGAAGATATTTGGCATTGGAATGAACTACGCGCCACACAATAAAGAGGTGGACGGCGCGTTATATAAGACATCGCACCCCGTGCTGTTTACCAAAGCCGACTCGTCGCTGCTGAAGGGCGGACGGCCCTTCTTCCTTCCCGACGACCTGGGGCGCATCGACCACGAGGCGGCCCTGGTGGTGCGCATCTGCCGCTTGGGCAAGGGCATTCCCCGCCGCTTCGCCCGCCGCTACTACGATGCCGTGACGGTGGGGGTGGACTTCACCGCCCGCGACGTGCAGCAACGGCTTCAGCGCGAGGGGCTGCCGTGGGACCTCTGCAAGGGCTTCGACGGCGCCGCCGCCATCGGCGACTGGCTGCCGCTGGGCGAGGAGGGGCTCGGTGGCCTGCGCTTCGGACTGGACATCAACGGCAAGACGGTGCAGCGCGGATGGGCCGACGACATGCTCAGGGACGCCGACGAACTGGTGAGCTACATCAGCCAGTGGTTCACCCTGAGAACCGGCGACCTGCTCTTCACTGGAACACCCGAGGGCGCGGGGCCCGTGGCCATCGGCGACCATGTGGAGGGGTGGATTAACGAAAGGAAAGTACTTGAATTTAACATAAGATGACTCAACGCGGCCTTTCCACGCCGACTCAGGAGGTTGAGGCAAAGAGAGAAACTTGAACAAGATGAACAAGCGGAAAACCATCATATTGCTGCTTCTTGCGCTGTGTGCCTTGCAGGGCATGGCGCAGAAGGCGTTTTTCAACCTCACCGCCCGTGAGGTGCAGATAGACTCGCTGCTGCCCCACTTCTACCATACGGTGGCCCTGGGCGACGACTTCGAGGACTCGGTCTATACGGCCAAAATCCTCTACCCCGAGTTTATCAACATGGGCGACGACGACATCCGCCGCTTCCACGAGCTGGGCGGAGAGGCCCGCGAGGGGCTGCCCCTGGTGAACTGCGAGGTGGCCGTGGACCGCAAGAAGGGCGTGCTCTATGTGGACTTCATGCCCATCGTGGTGCGCGAGGGCAGGATGCAAAAGCTTGTAAGCTTCATGCTCAACGTGGAGGGAAAGGCGCAGAAGAAATCCCTGCGCAGGCAGAAGGCCCCCATGAGGGCCTCGGCGGCAGGACGCTATGCCGAGCACTCGGTGCTGGCCACCGGCAAATGGGCAAAGATACGCGTGCCACAGTCGGGCATCTACCAAATCACCGATGCGCTGATACGCCAGTGCGGGTTCAGCGACCTGCGGAAGGTGAAAGTTTACGGTTATGGCGGCGCCCTGCAGAACGAAAAGCTCGTGGCCTCGGAGCTGGTGGCCCTCGACGACCTGAAGGAGGTGGCCACCTACGATGCCGGCTCTTACCGGCTCTTCCATGCCCAGGGACCGGTTTCGTGGGAGTCGAACAGCACCACGAAGCGCGTTCGCAACCCCTACGCCACCCACGGATATTATTTCCTCACCGAGGACGACGGCGAGCCGCTGATGGTTGACAGCACGACGTTCATCGGTGCCAGCTATCCGCTGCCCGAGGCCTACCATGTGCTTCACGAGCAGGAACAGTTCTCGTGGTACGACGGCGGCCGCAACCTCTTTGAAAGCGAGCAGTTGGCCCTGGGCACTACAAAGACCTATAAACTGGCGAACCCCGGCGGGGCACAGCGCGGCACGCTCACCGTGGCCATGTCGGCAGCGGCATTGTCGGTGGACAAGCGGAGCCGCGCCACCGTGGCCGTCAACGGCGAGACGGTGGGCAACGTCGTCGTGAACTATGTGTCGTATGACCGCGCCGACCTGGGCACCGCCAACTTCACGGTGACCAACCTTCAGGACGAAAACACCATCACGGTGACGCCCGTGGAAGGCAACATCATGCGCACCGACTACATCCAGATGACTTACGACACGCCGGCACCCCTGCCGCCGCTGAAGTCGGGAAAATTCCCAACGGCAGAGTATGTGTATAACATCACCAACCAGGACCTGCACGGCCACGGGGCCTGCGACATGGTCATCATTATTCCCACCTCGCAGAAGCTGAGGGCACAGGCCGAGCGCCTGAAAGCTTTCCACGAAGAGCACGACGGGCTGAGGGTGAACCTGGTGCCCGCCGACGAGATTTTCAACGAGTTCTCGAGCGGCACGCCCGACGCCAACGCCTATCGCCGCTACATGAAGATGCTGTACGACCGCGCAGAGAGCGAGGCCGACCAGCCCAAGTCGCTGCTGCTCTTCGGCGACTGCGCCTGGGACAACCGCATGGTGTCCGACGTGTGGAAGACCTACAGCCCCGACGACTTCCTGCTCTGCTTCGAGAGCGAGAACTCCTGGAGCGAGACGAAATGCTATGTTGACGACGGATTCTTCTGCCTGCTCGACGACGGCGAGGGAACGTCGCTCCTGACACGCGACCTGCCCGACGTGGGCGTGGGACGGTTCCCCGTGCGCACCGCTGAGGAGGCAAAGGTGATGGTTGACAAAACCATTAACTACATGACCAACCTCAACGCGGGCAGCTGGCAGAACACCCTGATGTTCATGGGCGACGACGGCAACAACAACGACCACATGCGCGACGTGAACGCCGTGGCAACGCTCGTGGAGGAAATCAATCCCTCCATGCTCGTTAAAAAGGTATATTGGGATGCCTACACCCGCGAGACCACCTCGACCGGAAATTCCTACCCCGTGCCCATGGCGCTCATCAAGCAGCAGCAGCAAAACGGCGCACTCGTGATGGACTATGCCGGACACGCCGCCGCCAACGCCATGTCGCACGAACAGGTGCTCGTACTCGACGACTTCCGTTCGTTTGTCAACACCAACCTGCCCATCTGGGTGACGGCCTGTTGCGATATCATGCCCTTCGACGGGCAGAAGGAAAACATCGGCGAGGCCGCCGTGCTCAACGACAAGGGCGGCGCCGTGGCATTTTTCGGCACGTCACGCACCGTGTTCATTGATCCCAACTTCGCCATCAACCGCGCTTTCCTGAAAGCCCTCTTCACCAAGAGTGACGGCAAATACCCCACCATTGGCGAGGCACAGCGCCAGGCCAAGCACAGCATGCTGGCCAACCGAGGGAAATATATAAACGTGGACGGCAAGGACCGGCACATCGGCGACGGCACGGAGAACAAGTTGCAATACCAGCTCATGGGCGACCCCGCGCTGAGGCTGAACATTCCCGACGAAACCATCGTGGTGGATGAAATCAACGGCCAGCCCGTGTCGGCAACGGCATTGGCACAGCTGAAAGCCGGACAGCAGGCCACCGTGAAAGGCCATGTGGAGGGCGGCGACGACTTCAATGGCATCGTGGCCCTCACCGTGAGGGATGCGCAGGAATTTATCACCTGCAAGTTGCAGGACACCGACCGCAACTCCGGCGCCAGCGAGGCATTCACTTTCTACGACCGCAATAAGATTATCTATGCTGGCTCCGACAGCATCCGCAACGGGCAGTTCAAGTTCACCTTCGCTGTGCCCATCGACATCAGCTATGCCGACGCCACCGGCATGATGAACCTCTTTGCCGTGAACACCGACAAGACGCGGCTGGCCAACGGATTTTGCGGCGACTTCCTCGTGGGAGGCACCAACGTGGCGGCCAACGACTCCATCGGACCGAGCATCCACTGCTACCTCAACACGCCCGACTTCTCGAACGGCGGCAACGTGAACCTGACGCCTTATTTCGTGGCACAACTCAACGACAAGGACGGCCTCAACACCACCGGCACCGGCATCGGCCACGACCTGGAGCTGACCATCGACGGAGACACCGAGAAAACTTACGTGCTCAACGAGTATTTCCAATACGACTTCGGCACCTACACCAGCGGCACCACTTATTTCCAGATTCCGGCACTCGCCGAGGGACCGCACACGCTGAAGTTCCGCGCTTGGGACATCCTGAACAATCCCTCAACGGCCACGCTTCAGTTCAACGTGGTGCGTAACCTGGAACCCAACCTGGCCGAGGTAAGCGTCACGCAGAACCCCGCCCGCACCGCCACCACGTTCATTGTGAGCCACAACCGCACGGGCAGCAATATCGAAGTGGACATCGAGGTGTTTGACCTCAGCGGCCGACTCCTGTGGCGCCATTCCGACAGCGGCACCGCCACCACCGGCACCTACACTTACAACTGGAACCTCACCACCGAGACGGGTGCGCAATTGCAGACCGGCGTCTATCTCTACCGTGTAAGGCTGGGCAGTGATGGCAGCTCTAAGGCCAGCAAAGCCAAGCGGCTTGTGGTCATAAGGAATTAAAAAAGTGAAGAGTGAAGAATACGGCCCCTCTAATCCCCCCTTGGGTGGAAGATGTACGGCCCAAGGCTCCCCTCCTTACTATACTTCTAAACTCCTGAACTCCTGAATTCAAAAAACATAACAACTATAAAATGAAAAGAGAATTCATTCTCCCCATCCGCCGCTTCTGGCGGTGCGCCGCAGTGCTCTTTGCCGCCCTGTGGTTGCCGCAGACGCTTTCGGCACAGGACAAGAAAGACATGTTCAACCCGGTGAATGCCTCGGTGACGTCGCAGACCATCGCCCCCGATGCGCGCGCCGCCGGTATGGGTGACGTGGGTGCCGCCACCGACCCCGACGTCAACTCGCAGTATTGGAATCCCGCCAAATATCCTTTCTGCATCAGCCGGGCCGGCGTGGCACTCAACTACACGCCGTGGCTCCGCCAGCTCGTCAGCGACATGGACCTGGCCTATCTCGCCGGCTATTACCGCATCGGCGACTATAGCGCCGTTTCGGGGTCGCTCCGTTACTTCTCGCTTGGTGAGGTGTTCACCTCAGAGGGCAGCGACGCCATGACCATCAACCCCTACGAAATGTCGCTCGACGTGGCCTACTCCCAGATGCTTAGCGAAACATTCTCGCTGGGCGTGGGTCTGCGCTGGATTTATTCCGACCTTACTTACGACTACACCGACGACACCAGCCCCGGCTCGGCCTTCGCCGCCGACATCTCCATGTACTACAACAACTTCTTCAACATGGGTTCGCGCGAATGTCAGTTCGGCCTGGGTCTGAATGTCTCGAACATCGGTAGCAAGATTACCTTCGGCGGCGACGACAATAGCGAGTTCATTCCCACCAACATGCGTCTGGGAACGTCGCTCATGATTCCCGTCGATGAGTACAACCGCTTCACGCTGGCCGCCGATGCCAACAAGCTCCTTGTGCCCACCTATCCCAAGCAGGACGAAGGCGAAACGACCGAGGACTACCAGAACCGCGTGCAAAAAGACTATTACGACATCAGCTCCATCAACGGCATTTTCAAGAGCTTCAACGACGCGCCCAACGGCTTCAAGGAGGAGTTGCAGGAGGTGAGCTGGAGCGTCGGCGCCGAATACGTCTATCACGACCAATTCTCCATTCGCGGCGGTTACCACCACGAGAGCGAGAACAAGGGCAACCGAAAGTATTTCACCCTCGGTGCCGGCTTCCGCATGAACGTCTTCTCGCTCGACGTGGGCTATGTCATCGCCACCGCCAAGAGCAACCCCCTCGACCAGACCTTGCGCTTCACGCTGGCCTTCGACATGGACGGCATCAAGGACCTGTTTAAATAAAAGGTGAAAGGGTGAGGAAGTGAAAAGCAGAACGCTCTGTTTTTTCACTTTCTCACCCTTTCGCTTTATATACTTCTCACCCTTTCACTTTCTCATCTTTTATGACATCCATCAGAGTAGGAATGGGCTACGACGTACACCGTTTGGTGGAAGGGCGTGCGTTGTGGCTCGGAGGCATAGAAATCCCGCACACGCTCGGACTGTTGGGGCATAGCGATGCCGACGTGCTCATCCACGCCGTCTGCGATGCCCTGCTCGGTGCCGCCAACATGCGCGACATCGGCTACCATTTCCCCGACACCAGCGCCGACACCGAGGGCATGGACAGCAAAATCATCTTGCGCGAAACCGTCAAGTTGCTGGCCGACAAAGGCTGGCACGTCGAAAACATAGATGCCACCATCTGTGCCGAGCGGCCGAAAATCAACCCCCATGTGCCCGCCATGCGCCGGTGCATGGCCGAGGTGATGGGCATCGACGACGATTGCATCTCCATCAAGGCCACCACCACCGAGCGTCTCGGATTCACAGGCCGCGAAGAGGGCATGTCCGCCTACGCCGTCGCCCTCATCGCCCGCCAGTAACGGAAAATCCCTGTACTTTTAAACACAAAAAAAGACGTTCCATCGGGACGTCTTTTTTATTTCTATAAACCTTGTTACTCCTGGCAGGCGAATTCTTCCGTTCAGGCGAATTTGCAATTCGCCTGCGTTGAGTATCAGGATTTGTAATCCGAAAAAATGAACAACCCTTTTCTCGCATTTTAAATGCTTATGCTCACAACTGCCGAATTGCAAATTCGGCAGAACGGAAAATCCCTGTTTCTTGCTTTTTCATGGTTTTTCACCCTTTTTTCCAGAAAATAAAGAAAAGTCCATTTGTTTTTTGGGAAAAAAGATTACCTTTGCACTGTTCTAATAATCAAGCGCATAACCTGAATCCGAGACATGCAAGAAACATGGAATAAATTCGCGTATGATTTATGCGAAGCCCAACAAAAGAATTGGGAAGAAGATGAATACCATTCTTTGATAGAAAATCAGCTTCAGCTATTGGGTTGGGCTAAATACAAGCATGAGATTTGCCATAAACCGAGTATTCCCATCGGCAATAACAATAGAATCATTCCAGACATTCTTGTCAGGGATGAGGATGAAGAGCTTTTTGTTATTGAAGTAAAGCGTCCTGTTCATCAACTCACCGAACGGGAGCGCCAACAATTGGAGTCGTATGTACGACAGCTGAAACTAAAGGTTGGCGTATATATTGGTGAGCACATTGAGATTTTTTATGACCTGCCAGAAAGCAGGAACGCCGTTTCCGTGCTGAAAATTCCATTGGAAATAGACAACAAACGGGGTGCCAAATTTGTAGAATTATTTTCCAAAGGGAAATTCAGTAAAGAAAGCATTGTGGCCTTTTGCGAAGAACGCATCCAAGAAATGCAAAGGCAAGAGAACCTCAATAAAATTCGTGAGGCTTTGATAGCCGATGCTCAGCAACAAATTACTGAAAGCCTAAAGCCATTCTTAAAGGAAAAATACGGAGACACTTTCTCGGAAGACGACATTGAGAAAATGCTCTCGTCGATTGTATTTTCGGCTGCCCTCAAAGAGCAATCCCAACAGGTAACTTCTTCAATTCCATTTACCCCTTCGTCCACCATTGATACTCAACAGGCAGAAAATAATTCCCCACGAACCTATTACTACTTCAATGGCAAATGGTATTGTGCAAACGGGTTCGTGTTGGCTTTTGTTAAAGAATATGCCCGGCAACACCCCGAAGCGTCTTTTTCTATCATGGAAAGCATTTTCCGCCCGGAGTTGCAAGGCTCTACGGGTGTCATAAGGACGATGGATTACATACGGGCAAAGAACTATAAAGGCCGCAGGTTCTTTATGGAAAATGAAAACATTCTTTACGACTGCCATAATATCCCTTACGCCGTTTCAACACAATGGAGCCGCAATAATCTTCCTGCGGTGATTGCGTTGGCCAAGAGCCTTGGTTTTGACACTTCTCCAAAAGAGGACGGCCAAGCGCAGGTTTCACAAAGCCCTCAATCGACAAAACCGGAGGGATAAATAGAATGCGTTATGAGACGGGGAGGAATATATGCAAAAGGGCTTTTCAACCCCGATGACAACTCCGTGATAGTGTTAAAGGGAAGTACTGTCAATCTGAACACAATACTTGGAAAAATCGGCCGCAATTTTCTATTGGGAAATTGCGGTCGTGTTTTATAGTAGCCTAATGAAAACAATGCCTGGGTTTTCAGGTTATAACTTATGCCAAATTCTCCGTTCAGGCGAATTTGCAATTCGCCTGTCTTGAGTATCAGGATTTGTAATCCGAAAAAATGAACTACCTTTTCTCGCATTTTAAATGCTTATGCTCACTACTGCCGAATTGCAAATTCGGCAGAACGGAGTTTATGCCTCCTGTAGGTGCGTGATGTATCACGTCCGCCTGTTCTCACGATTAGCCGAATGTCCTCGTTTGCGGACGCGATACATCGCGTCCCTACTTGCTTTGGGATGGATAGCAGGGTAGGGAAAATCTGGTAAAAATATTTGACAAAATCGGGTGTTTTTGCCTGGGTTTTGTAAGTTGTTGAAATTCAATGGTTTGAAGATTGTGCGAAGTTTGACCGCAAATTTCGGGGAGAAATCTTCAAGATCTCTCCTCTCGATCTTCAAGATTTCTCCTTGAAATTTGCGGTCAAAGTATTTTTGGGGGTGTAAAAATGGTAAAAAATCTTGACAGGGCGATTACGCTTCGCTAAATGGTAGCGCTGCGCTAAATGATAAATGACAAATGATAAATGATAAAGGGGGCGGCGAAACCTCATCACTCATCATTAAAAACACCCAGGGCGCGCCCTGGGCTATTTGCTTGTTGGTCTTTCGGGCCGTTTTAGCGGACACAAATAATTAAAAAAAAGTCCACTCGTTTTTGCCCCGTTATCTCCCGAAACCGGAACTAATATTGGAAGTCGTAGTCGATATGGGCGGTGGTTTTGCCGGCCTTTTTCAGTATTTCATAGAGTTGGCGCATGCCCTGTTGCTGTTGTTGCGTGGGTTCACCCTCAATCGCTCCATCCTGGCTTACGATGCGGGTGGCGCCAAGGTCGTATCTTGCCAGGCCGTTCTTGTCGGTCAGGAAATGGCAGAAGGTGAGGCCTTGAGGAAGATAGCTTGAGATGGCGCTGTTGAGCTTGGCATCGAAGAGGAATTGGCCGTTTGAGTAGAAAAGAATCTGGTATTGCGTGGGAATGGGGAAGGCTTTCGAGTTGATCCTCTCCGTGTTTTTCAACTTGAACTCTCCAGTTTCGGGGTTCACGGCAATGATGTTGTCGAGCGTCAGCACATAGTCGGCGGGGGAGATGTCTTTCGGTTGTGTCCCTTCGGGCTGGATGACGGCATAGAGTTCGCCGGGCGTGCTACCGTCCTCAATGTCGTTGGTGCTGCTACAGGCCGTGAGCAGGCACAGGGCCAGCATGGCCATTGTGATAACTTTCAGGTGTTTCATTTTTCTTTTAGGGAGTTTAGGAGTTTGGGAGTTTAGGAGTTTGGGAGTTTAGGAGTTTGGGAGTTTAGGAGTTTGGGAGTTTAGGAGTTTGGGAGTTTAGGAGTTTAGACGATAGTCTTTTATGCTCACAAGTCAATGTTTAAGAACTAACGTCTAAACTCCCAAACTCCTCAACACCAAAGGTTTCATTACATGATATGCAGCCACCGCAGGATGTCGTTGAGGTTGGCCACCACCATGAGCAGTATGAGGATGGCGAAGCCCACGTACTCGGCCCTTATCATGAAGTTTTCGGAGGGTTTGCGGCGCGTGATGATTTCATAAAGCAGGAAGAGCACATGTCCGCCGTCGAGTGCCGGAATGGGCAGTATGTTCATGAATGCCAGTATGATGCTGAGGAAGGCCGTCATGAGCCAGAACTGGTGCCAGTCCCATTGTGCGGGGAAGAGGCTTCCGATGGTTCCGAATCCTCCCAGGCTCTTGGCACCGTCGGCGGTGGCCACATATTTCAGGTCGCCGACGTATCCCCTGAGCACGTTCCACCCGTATTTTATGCCTGCCGGCAGGCTTTCAAGGAATCCGTAGCTCACATCGGTGGGCTTGTAGTAGGTGTAGATGCTTGTCTGTCCTACGCCGAGCAGCAGTTCGGGCGTGAGCACCACGGTTGCGGTGTCGGGGGCGGACAATTGCTCAGAGAGCTGCCGTGGCCATTCGCGGCTGATGCCCGCCGTGTCGGTGTTGTGTGCAAACACCAGCTGGATGGTGCGCAGCTTCATACTGTCGGCCGGCGTCTTGGCCTCGGTCATCATGTCGTTGAGGATGCCTATTTGGTAGGTGAATTCGTTCCATGAATCCACCGGTTTGCCGTTGACGGCCAGCAGGCGGTCGCCCCGTTGGAGCCCGATGGACTGAGCCGGCGAGTCGGGCATCACGGAGTCGATTTCTGCCGGTACGAAGGGTCGGGCAAAGGGCGGTGTGCTCTGCAGCATGTTGAGCAGGCTGAGGTCGCCGGGCATGTCGAGTGTGACCGTTTTTCCGTTGCGTTTCACCTCAACGGTCTTGGCGTCGGCGAGATGGCGGTAGAGGTCCACGTCGAATTTCTTGAACTCCTTGCCGTCGTAGCCCATGAGGATGTCGTGGTCCTGGAATCCCAGTGCCTTGGCCTCGGGGCTGAACTTATAGCCCATGGTCATGTCGGCGGTGGACATGTATTGGTCGCCCCATGCGTAGAGCACCATGGCGTAGATGAACAGGGCCAGGAGGAAGTTGACCAGCACGCCGCCAATCATGATGAGCAGGCGCTGCCAGGCGGGTTTTGCCCGGAACTCCCAGTTCTGCACGGGTTGCTTCATCTGCTCCGTGTCGAAACTCTCGTCAATCATTCCGGCAATCTTGCAATAGCCGCCCAGGGGGAGCCATCCCATGCCGTAGCGCGTGTCGCTGTTCTTGGGTTTCCACTCAAAGATGTGGAACCAGGGGTCGAAGAAAAGATAGAACTTTTCCACGCGCACGCCGAAGAGTTTAGAGAAAAAGAAGTGTCCGCCCTCGTGAAGAAGCACGAGGAGGGAGATGGACAACATGAACTGAAGTAGTCTTATAATAAAAACTTCCATGATTTATTTTATTGGGTGTTTACTGTTATTAACTATTTTGTGCGAGGCATTCGGCGGCAATGGCGCGTGCCTCGGCGTCGGTGTTGAAATAGGTGTCGAGCGACGGGTTGGCGTCGAAGGTGGCGCGGGCCATGGTCTGCTCCACCACGTCGGCCATCTGGGTGAATGAGCATCGGTCGCGCCGGAAGGCCTCGTTCACCACCTCGTTGGCCGCATTGAGGATGCAGGGCATGTTTCCGCCGCGTGCCAGGGCGTCGAAGGCCAGCGCCAGGCAGCGGAATTTCTGCATGTCGGGCTCGAAGAACTCCAGCGGGTGGCTGAACAGGTTGAGGCGCTGCCCCGACAACGTCAGGCGTTCGGGGAACGAGAACGCGTACTGGATGGGCAACCGCATGTCGGGCACGCCCAGCTGGGCCTTCACCGAGCCGTCGCAGAACTGCACGGCGCTGTGTACGACGCTTTGCGGGTGGATGAGCACCTGGATTTTCTCGGCCGGCACGCCGAAGAGCCACCGTGCCTCGATGACCTCGAAGCCTTTGTTCATCAGCGTGGCCGAGTCGATGGTAATCTTGGCGCCCATGTCCCAAGTGGGATGTCGCAGGGCATCGGCGGCGGTGACGTGCTCCAGTTGCCGGGCATCCATGTTTCGGAACGGTCCGCCCGAGCAGGTGAGCAGGATTTTCTCCACGCTGTTGTCGCCCTCGCCCACCAGGCTCTGGAAGATGGCCGAGTGCTCGCTGTCCACGGGCAGGATGGGTGCGTGGTTTTCGGCGGCCAGCCGGCAGATGAGTTCGCCGGCCACCACGAGCGTTTCCTTGTTGGCCAGGCATATCTTCTTGTGCGCACGGATGGCGTTGATGGTTGGCGACAATCCGGCAAAGCCCACCATGGCGGCCAGCACCATGTCGATGGGCCCGGCGGTGACAATGTCGTCGAGGGCCTGTTTTCCGGCATGCACCTTGATGTCGGGAAGGTCGGCGAGCAGTTGCCGCAAGGTGTCGTAATGCGCTTCGTTGGCAATGACCACGGCGGCGGGCCTGAACTTGCGGGCCTGCTGTGCCAGCAGCTCCACGCGGTTGTTGGCCGTCAGACAATAGACCTCGTACCTGTCGCCATGTTCTTCAATGACTTGCAGGGCCTGGGTGCCTATGCTTCCGGTGGAACCGAGAATGGCTATTTGTTGTTTCATTGTTCTGGGGAAATTGTTTGTGGTTTACAAGTCGAGCAACCCCTGGGGCAGTTCGACAAAAATTTGCCGCCTTTCGCCGTCCACTCCGCGTATGAATTCATCGGCGGCGGGGACCAGCAATTCGCGGCCTTCGGGCGTGAGCACTTCAAAAAGGACGTTCTCTGTGGAATCATCGACCGAGCGTATTTCGCCGATGTTGGTGCCCGAAGGCTCGTCAACAAGCGTGAAGCCCGCAATCTGCGCCCACGTCAGTTCCTCCTCGTCGGTTTGTGCCAGCTGCCTTGGGAAGAACACTTCGCAGTTGGTGAGTTGCCGCGCCTGCTCCACGGTGTCCACGCCGTCGAGTTTCATCAGTGCCGTTTCGTTGTTGCGGAAACGGTATTCGCTGATGAAGAAAGGCACGAGGATGCCTTCCGTTTCCACCACGAGGTAGTCGGCGTCGGTGCGGTCGAAGATGTCGTCGTCGAACATGAACACCATCTCGCCCTTCACGCCGTGCGGCTTTCCCAGGCGGCCTATGCGGAACACTTCTTCGGGTCTTATCATTTTTCAGCTTGTGGCGCGGGTGATGCAGGCTCCCAGGGCATTGAGCCTTTGTTCAATGTTCTGGTAGCCGCGGTCTATCTGTGCAATGTTGTCGATGCGGCTTGTGCCGTTGGCGCTCATGGCGGCAATGAGCAGTGCTATGCCGGCGCGGATGTCGGGGCTGGTCATGCGCCCTGCCCTCAGCCGCAATTTCCTGTCGTGGCCGATGACCACGGCGCGGTGGGGGTCGCAGAGAATGATTTGCGCGCCCATGTCGATGAGCTTGTCAACGAAGAAGAGCCTGCTTTCAAACATTTTCTGGTGGATGAGCACCGACCCGCGGGCTTGCGTGGCCACCACGAGCAGCACCGACAAGAGGTCGGGAGTAAGCCCCGGCCAGGGTGCGTCGGCCAGCGTCATGATGGAGCCGTCGATGAACGAGTCAACCACATAGTGCGGTTGTCGGGGCACCACGAGGTCGTCGCCCTCGGTCCGTATCTTTACGCCCAGTCGCCGGAATGCGTCGGGAATGATGCCGAGGTCCTTCAGCGACACGTCCTTGATGCGTATGCCGTCGCCCACCATGGCTGCCATGCCGATGAATGAGCCCACTTCGATCATGTCGGGAAGTATGCGGTGTGAGGCGCCGTGGAGCGATGTTGTCCCCACGATGGTGAGCAGGTTGCTGCCGATGCCCGAAATGGCGGCTCCCATGCGGTTGAGCAGGTGGCAGAGCTGTTGGATGTAAGGTTCGCAGGCGGCGTTATAGATGGTGGTGGTGCCGCGCGCCATCACGGCGGCCATGATGATGTTGGCCGTGCCGGTGACCGATGCCTCGTCGAGGAGCATGTAGCACGCCTTCAGCTGCTGGGCGTGTATCTCATAGACGTTGCGAAGCTCGTTGAAATCGAACCGCGCACCCAGTTTCCTGAACCCCAGGAAGTGCGTGTCGAGCCTGCGGCGCCCAATCTTGTCGCCGCCCGGCTCCGCCACCACGGCCCTGCCGAATCGTCCCAGCAGCGGGCCGATCATGAGCACCGAGCCGCGCAATGCGGCACATTTCCTTACAAATTCGTCGCTTCCAAGATATTCCAGGTTGACGTTGTCGGCCTGGAAGAGAAATTCTCCCGGTGCCTGCCGCTCCACTCTCACGCCGATGTCGCGCAACAGTTGTATGAGATTGTTGACGTCGAGGATGTCGGGAACATTCTTTATGACCACCTCCTCGCTGGTGAGCAGCGATGCGCAGATGACCTGCAGGGCCTCGTTCTTTGCTCCCTGCGGCTCGATGGTTCCGCTGAGCGGGTGCCCGCCTTCAATAATGAATGACTGCATGATGGCCGGGGTTATTTCTTGCGTTTGCCGCCCATTTTCTGTGCCAGCAGTTCCCTCTCGTTGATTTTCTCGAAGCGGAAGGTGGCGAGGTCTATCTGAATGGCCCCGTCGGTGAAGCGTGCCAGGTCGCCGGCGATGCGCTCCTCCACGTTGTTGGCGTGGCTCCACAGCAGCAGGTCGCGTTTCATCTGGTTGGCCGTCTGGCGCACCAGCTCGTCGCGTGCCTCTCCCGCCGGCATGGTCTTCAGTTGCTCAAAGAGCTCGAAGACCAGGCTTCCGTAGTGCCTCATGGGAATGGTGTTCATGGGATAGCCCAGCGGTTGCGGCTTCTTCGACATGCTGCGGGCCTCCGACACGTTGTAGGGGTAGTCGATGTCGAGTTCAAAGTTGCTCATGATGGCCAGGTGGTCCCACAATTTCTGGCGGTAGTTGACGTCGTCGCGGTTATGCGGGAACATGCGGTTCATGATTTTCACTATCTCCTCGGCACAGCGCTGCCGCTCCTCCTTGGTGGGCAGCGTCTTGGCGTATTCCACCATCTGCTGCACCTCGCGGCCGTATTCGGGCAGCACGAGGCGGGTGCGGCTGGTGTTGTAGTCTAAGCCTTCTATGTTCATGTCGTTTCTTGTTATGCTTCGTTTATAACAGTTTCTTGGGTTGCTTGGCCACGAAGTCCTTCAGGTAGAAGGGCACGAAATAGGCCACGTCCTCAAAATCCTCGTTCCACCATTTCCTTTCGGCCAGGGGCTGCATCCACTTGGCCAGGGGCTCTATGCCGTCGATGAAGCGGGCGTTGGGGTGGGTGATGGTCTGCCGGCACTTGGCGGCCCCTTCGCCAAAGAAATAGACGGGGTGGCTGTCAAGGTATTCGCGGTAGGTGTCGGCGTCCACCACGTCGGCGCCCACGGGCCTTACGGTCTTCAGCGCGCGGTCGAAGACGGCGGCATAGACCTCCATGCGCCGCGCGTCGAGCATGGGGCAGAGCAGGGCGTCGTCCTCCAGCTCGTCGGCCTTCCTGAGCAGCACCGGCACGCAGAGCAGCTCAGGCGTGGGCACGCTGATGAGCGGCAGGTGCAGGCCGTAGCAGATGCCCTTGGCCATCGACACGCCAATGCGCAGCCCGGTGTAGGAGCCGGGACCGCTGCTCACGGCCACCCCGTCGAGCGGAATGGCATGGCTGTCGATGAACGACAGGGCCGCGTCGGTAAACGTGCCCAGGCGTTCGGCATGGTTGGGACCGCTGCGGTCTTCGTCGTGAAAAATAACGTGGCTGTCCTCGCTGACGGCCACTGAGCACACACTCGTGCTCGTCTCAAGGTGCAGTATGCAGGGCATAAACTGGTGGTCTTACTAATTTTAAAGTGCAAAATTACTCATTTTTCGGAAATAATGTTTACTTTTGCACATAATTTAGGACATTGCATCATAAAATTAACGAAAAACAAGACATGATACAGTCAATGACGGGCTACGGCAAGGCTGTCGCCGCCTACAAAGAGAAGAAAATCAATGTTGAAATCAAGTCGCTCAACTCCAAGCAGCTCGACCTGGGCACGCGCATCGCGCCCCTCTACCGCGAGAAGGAAATGGAGATTCGCCAAATGGTGGCCGCCGCGCTGGTGAGGGGGAAGGTTGACTGCTGTGTGTGGATTGAAAAAGATGCGGGGGCCGATGCCACGCCCATCAATGCCGCCCTGGTGGAAAACTACTACCGCCAGCTGAAGACCATCTCGGAGCGCACCGGCATCCCCGAGCCGCAGGACTGGTATGCCACGTTGCTCCGCCTGCCCGACGTCACCACGCGCACCGACACCGAGGTGCTCACCGACGAGGAATGGCAGGCGGTGAAATCGGCCATCGCCCAGGCCATTGCCGCCCTCATCGCCTTCCGCCAGCAGGAGGGTGCCGCCTTGCAACTGAAGTTTGCCGAGAAAATCGACAACATCGAGCGTCTGCTGGCAAGCATCGAGCCTTTTGAGAAACAGCGCGTGGAGAAAATCCGCTCGCGCATCCTCGAGAGCCTCAAGGCCATTCCCGAGGCCGACTACGACAAGAACCGGCTGGAGCAGGAGCTCATCTACTACATTGAAAAGCTCGACATCAGCGAGGAGAAGCAGCGACTGACCAACCACCTGCGCTATTTCCGCGAAACCATGGAGCAGGCCGATTGCCAGGGCAAGAAGCTGGGCTTCATTGCCCAGGAGATGGGCCGCGAAATCAACACCACCGGCTCCAAGAGCAACCAGGCCGAGATGCAAAACATCGTGGTGATGATGAAAGACGAGCTGGAACAAATCAAGGAGCAGGTGCTCAACGTGCTTTAGAGAAAGGAAAAACCAAGAACTCCCAGGAAGCCCTAGGAGGCCCTGGGAATACCTAGGAAATCCTAGGAAAACCTAGGAAAACCTAGGACCTCCTAGGAAAACCTAGCCCCCCTAAAAACAATAAAAAATGAAAACCCCCGAAAAAGGCCGCCTCATCATCATCTCCGCCCCCAGCGGAAGCGGCAAAAGCACCATCATCAACTGGCTCATGCAGGAGCACCCCGAGCTCTGCCTCACCTTCTCGGTGAGCTGCACCAGCCGACCGCCCCGTGGCACCGAGCAGCACGGAGTGGAGTATTATTTCCTCTCGCCCGAGGAATTTCGCGAGCGCATCGCCCGAAACGAGTTCCTCGAATATGAGGAAGTCTATGCCGACCGCTTCTACGGCACGCTGAAAGCACCCGTGGAGCAGCTGCGCGAAGAAGGCAAGAATGTGGTCTTCGACGTGGACGTCAAGGGCGGCTGCGCCATCAAGGAGCATTATGGCGACCAGGCCCTCAGCCTCTTCATCCAGCCCCCAAGCATCGAGGCACTGCGCTCCAGGCTCGAAAAGCGCGGCACCGACGCCCCCGAAGTGATTTCTCAGCGGCTGGAGCGCGCCGCCTTCGAGCTCACCTTCGCCGAAAAGTTCGACCGAGTGGTGGTCAACGACGACCTCGCGGTGGCCGAGCAGGAGGCCTACGACATTGTGAGCCAGTTCATCAACAACGGCCCCGGGCAATGACACCACCCCTCCGAACAGGCATCTACGGCGGCTCGTTCAACCCCGTACACTTCGGACATGTGCGCCTGGCACGCCATATCCTGCGCGAGGCCGGGCTCAACGAGGTGTGGTTCATGGTGTCGCCGCAAAACCCCTTCAAGGCCGACCAGGCGCTCCTCGACGACGACAAGCGCTTGCAGATGGTGCGCCTGGCACTGCGCCGCGAGCGCGGCCTCACAGCCAGCGACTACGAGTTCCACCTGCCCAGGCCGTCTTATACGTGGAACACCCTGCAGGCCCTGTCCGCCGACTATCCCGACCGCCAGTTCACACTCATCATCGGGGCCGACAACTGGGCGGCTTTCCCCCGATGGTATCATCACGACGACATTCTCAGCCACCACAACATTGTGGTCTATCCGCGACAGGGCAGCGACATCGACGCCGCCGCCCTGCCGCCCGGCGTGCAGTTGGTGAGCACCCCGCTCATCAACATCAGCAGCACACAGGTGCGCGAGCGCATCGCCCGCGGACAGGACATCCGCCGGCTGGTGCCCAAGGCCGTGGCCGACACCATAGAGCGCGAGCATCTATACAGGTAGGCCGCGTCATTCCCAAGAAAATATTTTGTCAAAATTTTTCAAGGTTTTTTAGACTTCCAAAAAGGTTTGACCGCAAATTTCGGGGAGAGATCTTGAAGATCGAGAGGAGAAATCTTGAAGTTTTCTCCCCGAAATTTGCGGTCAAACTCCGAAGGTTTTGTAAACTGCTGAATTTCAGCAGTTTATATTTTTCGCCGAAATTCCCCGATTTTGTCAAGATTTTTCATCAAAAAATACCCTGCCGGATATCCATCAAAAAAAAGAGGGCCGGCAATTTGCGTATTTGAAAAGAACTTCCTATCTTTGTGGCGCGGTGGAAACACCGGCGTCATTTTGAATACATTGTTTAATAATAAAAAACTCAACTTTCTCAAGTTGATGTAGTTCAGGAGTTACAGGAGTTCAGGAGTTCAGACAATACTTCCAGCCTCTGCAAACTGACGAAAAGGGAGCCTTCAGGACTAATGTCTGAACTCCTGTAACTCCTGAACTCCTGAAACTCCAAGTAGTTGAGCGAATGTGAAACTTGAATTAAAAAACTGATAAGATGAAGACCAAAACTCTTTTTCTGCTCCTGTGGCTCATGTTGCCCCAGGCTTTACTGGCCCAGGTGAACGCCGTTGTGGTGCATAAGTCCGACGGCGCCCGCATCATGTTCTTCCTTGCCGACAATCCCGTTGTCACCTATTCTGACAACTGCCTTGTGCTGACGACCGGGACCAAGGAGGCATCGGTCCCCGTGGAGGGCATCACCAAAGTTACGCTCGAGGAATATTCCGTTCCCACGAAAATCGACAACGTGGATGTCACCGCCGGCGCCATCCTGTTCCGCCAGCTGCCCGCCGGTGCCAGTGTACGCGTGTTCACTGCCGACGGCAAGGCCGTCAGCACCCTGGTGGCCGACGACAACGGCAGCCTTTCGGTAGATTTCTCGCGCCTGCCCCGTGGTGTGCTCATCATCAACACCCCCGAGGGCACCGTGAAGGTGAACAACTGAACATTATGGTGGTTTCGTCGCGAAAAAGTAATAACGCCCGATGATAGACCGTGCCACCGTGGACCGCATCATGGACGCCGCCAACATTGTTGACGTGGTGTCGGAGTTTGTGTCGCTCAAGAAGAGCGGCGCCAACTACAAGGGCCTGTGCCCTTTCCACAACGAGCGCACCCCGTCGTTCATGGTGTCGCCGGCCCGCAACACCTGCCACTGCTTCGGGTGCGGCAAGGGCGGCACGCCCGTGGGTTTCCTCATGGAGCACGAGCAAATGACCTATCCCGAGGCATTGCGATGGCTGGCCCGCCGCTACAACATTGAGATTCACGAGCGCGAACTCAACCAGGAGGAGCGCGATGCCGCCAGCCGCCGCGAGAGCATGTTCATAGTGAACGAGTGGGCGGCGGCATACTTCGAGCAGATGCTCAGGCAGAGCAGCGACGGGCAGACCTACGGCCAGGCCTATTTCCGCTCGCGAGGCATACGCGACGACATCGTGGCGAAGTTCCGGCTGGGCTACGACCTGCCCGACGGCTTCGCCCTGCCCGCCACGGCCCTGTCGAAGGGCTACAAGGAGGACTTCCTGCTCGCCACCGGCATCTGCTACAAGCGCGAGAAAGACGGGCGGCTCGTGGACCGCTATGCCGGACGCGTCATCTTCCCATGGATTGGCATGAATGGAAAGGTGGTGGGCTTCGGTGGAAGGAAACTCGACCAGGCCACCAAGGGCGTGCAGCAGAAATACGTCAACTCGCCCGATAGCGACATCTACCACAAGGACCAGCAGCTCTATGGCATCTTCCAGGCGAAGAAAGCCATTGCCCGCGAGAACAAGGTCTATATGGTGGAGGGCTACACCGACGTCATCGCCATGCACCAGTGCGGAATCGAGAACGTGGTGGCCAACTCGGGCACCGCCCTGAGCTTCCACCAGATACGCATGTTGCGCCGTTTCACGCCCAATATTGTGCTGCTCTACGACGGCGACGCCGCCGGCATCCATGCCGCCATGCGCGGCACCGACATGCTGCTTCAGGAGGGCATGAACATCAAGGTGCTGGTGCTGCCCGACGGCGACGACCCCGACTCCTTCTCGCGCAAGCTCAGCGCCGAGGATTTCCGCCGGTATATCGACGAACACCAGACCGATTTCATCCAGTTCAAGGCCGACCTCATGTTGCGCGGAGTGACCGACCCCATCAAGCGCGCCGAGGCCGTCAACAGCATTGTGAGAAGCATCAGCGTCATTCCCGACCAGATTGTAAGGGCCACCTACCTCACCGA
>JAFVHN010000096.1 GCA_017474515.1 Prevotella sp.
CTCAACTTTCTCAAGTTGATGTAGTTCAGGAGTTACAGGAGTTCAGGAGTTCAGACAATACTTCCAACCTCTGCAAACTGACGAATAGGGAGCCTTCAGGACTAATGTCTGAACTCCTGTAACTCCCGAACTCCTGTAACTTCAAGAAGTTGAGCGAATGCGAAACTTGAATTTTATTATCTTAATTGGAATAAATCTATGCGACGCTGTCCTACATGTGAAGAAGAAATTGACGAGCATCTGGAGATATGTCCATGGTGCGGCAGGCGCACCGGCTTTGAGCCGAAGAAGAGCGCCCCTCAGTCACTGATAAAAAGGATTATAGAAAACGCCAAGGCGAACCGCCTGCTCCTCGTGGTGGGCTTCGGCATGGCCATGATAGGGCTGGCCGTAGGCCTCGTGGTGGGCTGTCTGAGCAACAGGGCCGATGTCGGCATGTCGTCGCGGCTGGGAGTGAGCGAGGTCATCGACAGCTTCACCAACGTCATGCCGCCCGAAAGCAAGGTGGTGGCGCGCTTCAACGACGACCGCCATTGCATCTATTACCTCAATAGCGGCCACCTCATGAAGTTCAACGCCGCGAGCAAGATGCTCGACGAGGTGAACCCCAACAACATGATTGATGAACCCCACGTCTATTACAACGACCGCGACACCCTGTCGGGCATCACCGAGGCGGAGTTGTCGGCCGACGAGAAGTTCATCATCATCCGCGCCATCAGCGAGCGCAACGAGAAGGAGCCGGAAAAGAACAAGATGGTGAGTTTCCAGCTCAACACCGAGAGCATGAACCTCATGCCCTACAAGTATGTGCCGCCAAAGAAGAACTACGACGCCAATGCCGACAGCCTGCGCAAGGCGTGGGCAGCGCGCCAGAGATACCTGCAGCGCAACCAGGAACAGCATGCCGAGACCCAGGAGCCGGCGGCACCCGCACCGCAGCCGGTGGAAACGCCGCTCGAAGAGCAGCCGGTGGCCGCGCCGACACCCGCTCCCGCGCCGGCACCTGCCCCTGCGCCCGCCACTTCCGGCGAATAATCAAGTGAAGGGTTTGGTCTTTAGGAGTTCAGGAGTTTAGGAGTTCAGACAATACTTCCAACCTCTGGAAACTAACGATAAGGGAGCCTACAGAACTATTAAGTTTGAGTTATGAGTTATGAGTTTTTGCTGCCGTGCATAATTCATAACTAAAAATTCACAATTTAAAAGCATTTTATCTTCTGTAACTCCAGAACTCCATCAAGAGATAGTTGAGTAAAGGGTCAAGGGTTTCGTTGAACTTGAACAACATATTCAAATTCATCGAAGAGCTTTGCGCCCATCGTTTCAAGTTGCCGCCGACTGGTTTCCACGTCGGCGGCATTGTTATATTCGGGAATGAGCGGCAGGCGCACGGTGATTTTCTCCGCCATGCCGGGCTTTCCGAGCAGCCATCTGAGGTTTTCCAGGGCGCGGCGGTTGTCATGGCCCGTATAGGCGCGGTAGGTGTCGGCGTTGGTGTCTTTGATGTCGATAATCCATTGGCTTGCAATATCTGCCAGCCGTTCCACATGATGGCGCTCCACGTTGAGGCTTGTTTCAATGGCGATGTTCCATTCTTCGGGCATCATTTCCGCAAATTCCTTGATGAAGAGGCTGCGCAGGCAGGGTTCGCCGCCGCCGAAGGTGATGCCGCCGCCGGTGGCCACGAAGTAAAGGTTGTCGATGCGCACCTCGTCGAGCAGCTCGCCGGTGGTCACCTCGCGCCACATCCCGTCGGGTTGCAGGCATAGCGCGTTGAGACAATAACGGCAATGAAGCGTGCAACCGTGGAAGGCCACCAGCGTGGTGACTCCCTCTCCGTCAACCGACAGGCGGTGGCGGCAGATGCCGATGAGCGGGGCTTTCTGCATGGTCATGGCTGAGGGGGGAGCAGGTCGTCGGACTTCTTCGGTGCCGGCGGAAGGGCGGTGGTGTCGGGCTCCTCAACGGAAAGGGTGTCTATTTTAATGTGTTCGGCAGGCCTGTCCACCACGCCGGCCAGCATTTCGTATTTCTTGGTCGTGTGGCAGGCCGTGAGGGCGGCCAGGCTCACGCCGAGGCCCGCCAGCTGGATGGCCTTGCCCAGCCGCCGGTGCAGGGTGAGCTGGTGTTCCAGGTAGCGCACCTCGCGATCGCATTGCGGACAGGTGCCGCTACACTCGTTCTCGTTGTCGCACTTGGCCGGCCGGTAGTCAATGCCGTTGGCCAGCGCCACCTGTAGCCGTATCTCCTTGAGCGTCTTGCAAATAGCTTTTCCGTTTTTCATTTTTTCCTGGATTTTTTCTTGCTTGTCTTGTTTGTCTTGCGGCCGTAAACATCGTCGTACTTGTCTCTTTCACACACGAAACCGACGGTGACGACCTCGCCCATCAGGTTTTCATCCTCCTCGAGGACAATGGTGAGCGGTTCTGTCTGTGCCTTGGCGGTGAAAAGAAAGTCTTTATAGCCTATGAATAGCGCCTTCATCTGGCTTCCCTCCGGCACTTCCACGGCAAACATGCCGTTGATGTCTGACGAGTGTGAGCGTATGGGCGACGTGTTGTCAACCACGATGGCGGCTCCGATTATCGGGTCTCCGCTTTTTTCAACCACTTGTCCGCGGATGACAACTCCCTTTTCGCCCTCCTTGAGCAGGCTTTTCACGGGAATTTGTTGCAGGGCCTGCCGTGTGATGCTGTCGATGGGTGGTAGAAAGGCCGACTGAGCCACGGCTTCCGTGGGCATGGCCGGGAGCGCAAGTCCTGCCGCCACTCCGGCAATGGTGGCCGCCTGGCCGCAAAGCGACCTCTTCCGCAATTCGTGCTCAATGTAGCGCACTTCCTGTTCGCATCGCGGGCAAGTGCCGTCACAAGGCCCTTGGTGGTAGCAATCGGCAGGCCGGTATTCAATGCCGTTGGACTCGGCCACGCGCAACCGTATCTCCTTGAGCGTCTTGCAAACGGTTTTTCCTTTCAACATATTGTTCTCAGAGTTTGAAGTTCACGGGTATGGTGTATTTCATCCGTCTGCGTTCTCCGTTCATCATGCCGGGTTGCCATTTAGGCATCAGGCCCACCACGCGCAAGGCCTCGGCGTCGAGCAGCGGATGAACGCTCTTCACTACTTTAGGCTCGGTGATGGTGCCGTCTTTTTCCACCACGAAGGAAATGACCACGCGGCCCCCGATGCTGTCTTTCACGCACTCAGGGGGATATTTCACGTTGTCGGAGAGGAATTGCATCAGCCCCTCGGTGCCTCCGGGGAATCTCGGTTGTTCCTCCACGACATCGCCCAGCAGCACGGGCTCCTTGATGGTGTCGGTCTGTACGACACCGCTCTTTGGCTCGGCCTTGTCCCTGCTGACAACAGTGTCATCAGGCTCAGCCAAATAACCCTCTGTTTCATCAATATCCACGTTTTCAACGTCACCGCCTAAGGGCTTGGGAGGAGTCATTTTTCCCGCCATTACAAGACTGCATGACGACAGTGCAGCCACCGATGCGCCGATGCCTGCCACAGCCACCTTGCGGCCAAAACGTCGGATGTGCGCCAGTTGTTGTTCAATATAGCGCACCTCTGCCTCGCACTTGGGGCAGGTGCCGGCGCAGTCTCCCTCGTGGTGGCATTCCGTCGGGGAATACTCGATGTTGTTTTCGCGGGCCACGCGCAAGCGGATTTCCTTCAGTGTGTTGCAGATATGTTTCCCTCTTTTCATGTTCATCTGTTTTTTTATCTGGTAGTGCAAATATATACATTTTCAACGTATGTATTTACAAGTAATTGCTCCAAAAAACCCCGTTTTAACATTTTTTTATGGAGCAGGTAGGAAATTATATCTCTTTTTTTAATATATTTGCAACGTAAATACATAAAAAGCAACATATTATGAAAACAAAGACTTTTTTTCTCTGCCTGGCCATGATTGTCGTGGGCATGGCAGCACGTGCCGCCAGCCTTGAGGTACTGGGGCACACCTTGTCAACGGGAACGGCAACCTATGTCAGCGACGGCGCCATCACCAGCGGCCAGATTTACTATGACGGCAGCAGCAGTATTTTCTTGCGGAACGTGAAAATAAGCGGAACCAGCAAGCGACTTCTTTACAACTCGCGCTCAATGACTGTCTATGTTTATGTGGAGGGCACCTGCGAGGTCACCACCACGGGCAAAGCCTGTGTGCGCATCGATGACGGCACGGTCAATTTTATGAGCTATAACGAGGGAACCCTGGCCGTGACCAATACCGGCAGCGACGAAGCCTTCTACCTGGAGGGCGGAGCGCTGATTTTCAAGAACCTCACCTATTGCTATGCCAAGTCCACCAACAACTATGGCATCAGGAGCAACGGGGGCAACGGCACGCTGACTTTCAGCAACTCGTTTCTTGAAATCGACGGCTCGGATGGAGCCGTTTACAACTTTAAGACCAACCCCGTGCTCACCAACTCCATGTTCGTGTCGCCCCACTTTGTGAAAGACGGCAGTGTCAAAGAATCACATCAAGGCTACGACAAAAACGTCACCAAGGAAACGGTGTATATAGCCCCCACATCGCAGTTCCTCGGCTTCTATGTCGCCGGCTTCGCCTGCACAAGGAGAGATACGAATTATAAGGGCGACAAAATCATTCCCGTTGTTTCTTATCATGAGGAAGGCTCGCAATGGATTGTCGGCGTTGCTAGTGACTTCGACATTGACCCGTTGAGGTTTCATCCCGAAGTGGAACGGAGAAGTCCTTTTTACATTACCAGCAACAAGAATATCGAATTGTATAGTCCAAACAACCACTTTGTTTCTGGCGGCGTCGGCACGGTTGAAGTGCCGGCCATGTTTGTCGGCACAGGGTCAACGGTTACCGTCCACGGCAACTTAGAGCTGAAAGGGACAGTGGGCGTGTATCTCTCAAGCAATGCAACATTGAATGTCAATAATAGCGCCGATTTCCATATTCATGCGGGCAAACTTGGCGTGGGCAGCGACAATTATACGGGAAATCTCAATATTGACGGTGCTTACTTCTATGTCAACCGTTATAACACCAACGCCAATTTCTGCGCCATCAAGGTGAACCAATCGTCAGTAGATCATGCGAAGGTGTATTCTCCCGAAAACAGCGTGATAGTAGGCCATGGCGTTTATCAAGACCCCACCACCACCGACTCGCCGCAATTTCTTACTAACGTTTCCGTGGTTGTTCAGTATGACTTAATCAAGACTTTTCCTATTTATATTTTAGGCAAGCAGGTTAACAACTTCAACTACTACAAGCTTGGCAACCTGGTGGTAAGCAATACAACCTATCAACCGCTGCCTTTCGACGCCATTACTTATAATGCCGCCACGAATACGTTGAAAATCAAGAATTACCAGTGCCCCCTTCCCCTCGACCCCACCACCTTGCAGGCGGTCGACAAGCCGTTGGTGAAAAGTTCCGTCGAAGACCTGAACGTCGTCATTGGCGACAATTCCCAAGTATTTTGTGGCTTGTCCACATCAGCATACGACAGCAATGAGTCGCTGCCCGTGAGCGTGTTCGACTTCTCGGCCAACACCACGCTGAAGGGTGCCACCACCAGCAGTCAGCTGAGAATAAGCGGCAACCAGTGTATTCGCGTGCGCGACGGCAATAAGCTCACCATCGACGGGCTGACCATAGCGGCGACAGGCGTTGACAAAGCCATATCAGGATACTCCAGATACTACAACGAAAACTATTTGCCCGAGCTGATTTTGAAGAACTGCACGGTGAGAGCCAATGTGACCAACAGCGGTGACGACTCCTACAGCATAGGCTTTTTCAAAAACATGAAAGGCTACCAAGCCATGGTCACCTCGCCGACGAATGTGATAAAGGAGAAAATAGGCAAGCTCTACTACCTTGCCGACGGCGAGAGCGGCGAGCTGCTTAGGAATGTCACCATCTCGCCCCATGAAATCTTCATGAAAGTGTTTGGGGAGACGGTGACTGCCGACAACAGCGACAACATTGTGGATGGTGCCAGCTACGACGAGCTGGTGAGTGTCCTTGACATAAGTGATGTGCAGATTTCAGACCACGACATAGACTATGTGGTGTATGCCATCCTCCAAGACGAACAGAAACTCACCATTAAAATCAACGGTATCAATGATGTGTATGTCAACGGCGACAGCTACAGCAACAATGCCTATTACGGTTCATTTTTCTTTGGCAGGGAAGGAACGGGAACAGCGAAAGTGGACATCTGCGGCGACGGCATCCTGAACGTCACCAGCAACAGCACCAAGAACAGGCAAACGGCAGGCTTCCTTCTTACCACATCTACCGACGTCACCATCCGCGACTGCCAGTTGTGGCTGGCCGGAGGAACCTTCCTCGGGAATTATACGCCTGGAAAACTGACCATCGACAATGCCGACATCTATATATGGTGCGACAAAAACCCCTGCGTCATGCAGGGCATCCGCAACTTCGAGATGATCAACTGCCACGTTGCCGAGCCGCGAGGCGCAGTGTTCATGGGCAGTGAAGGCAACAACTTCTTCTATGGGGATGACCAGGCCTTGGTCAAGGAAATGCACATCGTGAGGGGAGACGTGGCCACGGGGCTGAACAACATGGAGGCCAAGGCCGACGACGGCGACGGACTGACCTACGACCTGGAGGGCCGCCGCGTGCGGACCATGCAGCCCGGACACGTCTATCTCGTCAGGAAGGGAGGAGCTATCCACAAGGTGGTGGCGCAATAAAAAGTTTCAGGAGTTCAGACAATACTACTAAAAAAGGAGTTCAGAACTATTGTCTGAACTCCTGAATGATTTAGTACGCCTGACAGGACTCGAACCTGCACATCGAGAGATACCAGATCCTAAGTCTGGCGCGTCTACCAATTCCGCCACAGGCGCAAATGTGCGTGCAAAGGTAAGGCTTTTTGTGCAATCCACCAAATTTGAGTTCTTTAAAGTTAAAAGTAAGAATTAAAAAGTTAAAAGTGAAGAATTTGCTGCTGCATCAGTATTGTCAGAGCTCCTGAACTTCTGAATTCCCGAACTCCCCAAAAAATTTATCAACAAAGTAAAGCATATAGATGATAAAACACCATGCGTAAAACCCTGATTCTTCTTTTGCTGGCATTGTGCCAGTTATGTGCGCTGGCCGAGGAGCGCACCATCGACATCAGCGGCAACAACACCTCGTCGAATTATGTGAGCTACAACCAGTACATCTCGCTCTATTCCGCCGACATCCTCCATGTTAAAATGGCGCGCTATTGCTATTTCAGCTCCACCATCGTGGGCAGCGGCGTGCTCAACCTCTATGCCGGCGGCGAACGTTGCTACCTTGGCACGGAGAAGGGGAAGACGTGGCCCAATTGGTCGGGCTATACCGGCGACATACATATCTGGCCCTTCGAGGAGAACTCGCCGTCGGCAGGCTTCTACGGCGTGGTGCTGGCCCACGGCGGCAAGACCTGCTCGCCCGAGGCCGTGGACGACGGCCTGAAGTCGGGGAAGGTGAACACGTCGATGGAGAACAACCGCGTGTGGTTGCACACCGGCGCCACCATTTGTTGCGAAGCCCACACCAGCGGCTCCATGTTCCGCATCGGCGAGTTGCAGATGGAGTCCGGCTCCCGTTTGCAGGGCTATATGAAAAACTCGCGCGCCGCCTATTACCTTTTGGGCGGCATGAACACCGACGGCCTGCTGGCCGGCACGCTGGCACCGTCGGACTATCGCGACGACACCCTCTTGGGGCTTATCAAGGAAGGCACAGGCACCTATACCATTACCGGCAACAACAACTATCTGAACGGCGGATTGCGCATTGCAGAGGGACGCGTGCTCGTGATGAACGACCGCCAGGCCGCCGAGAGCAACCACCTGCGTGGTGCTTTGGGGGCAAAGGCCGACAATGCCGATGCCGTGGCCTATGTCTTTGAACAGGGTGTGCTGGGTGGCACGGGAAGCATCGGCGGCACTGTTGACAACTACGGAACGGTGGAGCCGGGCAACGAGGCCGCGGGCGTTTTGACGCTGAAAAACTATGCCGCCGACAAGGAAGCCCACCTCTATGTGCATCCCGCCTCGGTGCTCAGCTTCCGCGTGGCCGGGGGCAATAGCAACCGCCTCGACGTTGACGGCCAGGTGAAATACTTCAATAGCCGGCAGGACTTCACCACCAGCGACAAAATGCCTCTCATCAGGGTGGCGGTGGCCAACGGCGAGGACCTGCAGATAGGCAACGAGTTCCGCGTGCTCACCGCCCGTGGCAAGACCGGCGACTGGCATTTCGACGTGTTGGCCGACAAATACACATGGGAAGTGTTCGAGCGTCAGGAGGACGGCAACACGGTGTTCGTGGTCAGATTGGTGTCGTTCGACGACATGACCAACCCCGACAATCCCGACGACCCCGACAATCCCGTGAGCACTATCGGCGCCTTCTATGACGACGGCATCGACGATGGCGCCGACCAGCACACCTTGCGCTACTATGCCGCCGAAAACGGCAAGCGCATAGGCACCGCCATCTCAATGTGGAAAAACGACCTGAACAACGAAAACCTGGGTGAGACCAAGGAGGTGGGCCAGCAGTTCAACATGCTGGTGGCCGAGAACGAAATGAAGTTCGACGCCCTGGAGCCCTCGCGCGGCAACTTCAATTTCGGTAGTGGCGACGCCCTGGTGGCTTTTGCCCAAAAGCACGACATGATGATGCGCGGCCATTGCCTGGCCTGGCACTCACAGTTGCCCGAATGGGTGAGCAGCGACGGCAAGAAGAACGACAAGAACTGGACACGCGCGGAGGCCCTTCAAATATTGAAAAACCATATTGAAAAGGTAGTGCAGCACTATCGTGGAAAGGTGGCCGAGTGGGACGTGGTGAACGAATGTCTTGACGACGACCAGAGCATCGTGCGCACCCATCCCGAGAGCTACCAGTTGCGGCAAAGCGTGTGGACGCTGGCCATCGGCGAAGACTTCATCGACTCGGCATTCGTCTATGCCCACCGTGCCGACCCGCAGGCCCTGCTCTACCTCAATGACTACGACGTGGAAATGAAGGGCAAGGCCAAGACCATCGCCTTCTACAACCTGGCGCGGCGGCTTCTGGAGCGCGGCATTCCCATCCATGGCGTGGGGCTTCAATGCCATTTCTCCATCGGCGACGTGGATAGTGTGAAGTTGAACAACAACATCCGCCAGTTTGGCGAACTGGGCCTGAAGTGCATCATCACCGAGCTCGACATGGGCATTCCCGACACTTCGGCCCCCAACCTGGAGGAGCAAGCGCGTGGCTATCGCGTGGTCACCGACATCATGCTCAACAACGACAATTGCCCGCATGCGGTCATCTGGGGATTGAAGGACAACAATAGCTGGCGCGAGTCGTCGAGCCCCCTGCTCTATACGGCCGGGCTGGGCAAGAAACCCGCCTGGTATGCCGTGCGCTCCGCCCTCCGCCACAGGGTGCTGGTCAACACCGCCGTTGAGCGGCCTTCCGCCCACGTCCGCATTTCTGACGATACCGTCTATGACCTTATGGGCCGGCGCATCACCTCTTCCAGCCTGCGCCCCGGCATCTATATCAAGGGCGGAAAGAAAATTCTTATAACTTCCAGCAAATGAACAACATCAATATGAAAGAATGGTCGGCCCAGACGATGGCCGACCGCCGTGTGGCCGCCTTGCCTATTATGACCCATCCCGCCATAGAATGGCTGGGACATACGGTGCGTGAAGCGGTGTGCGACGGGCGCATTCAGGCCCGTGCCGTCATGGCCACGGCGCAGCGCTATCCCGTTGCTGCCGCCACCACCATCATGGACCTCACCGTGGAGGCGGAGGCCTTCGGCGCACGGGTTGACATGAGCGGCCCCGGGGTGCCCGCCGTGGTGGGGCGCCTGCTGACCGATGCCGACGACATCGGCGCGCTGGCGGTGCCGTCGCTCGACAAGGGGCGCGTGCCGCAATACGTCAAGGCGTGCCTTATTGCCGCCAGAAGCATTGCCGACCGCCCGCTATTGGCGGGTTGCATAGGGCCGTTTTCGTTGGCCGGAAGGCTTTTCGGCATGTCGGAAATGATGGTGTTGTTGTGTGAAGACGCACCGGCCGCCCACCGCCTTTTGGACAAGTGCACCGCCTTCATCACCAAATATTGCATGGCGTTGCGCACGGCGGGCGCCAACGGCGTGGTGATGGCCGAGCCGGCGGCTGGCCTGTTGTCGGCCGACGATTGCCGGCGGTTCTCGTCGGAATATGTAAGAAGGGTGGTGGAAAAGGTGCAGGACGACGGCTTCATGCTGGTGCTTCACAACTGCGGAAACACCGGGCATTGCACCCGCGCCATGGTGGAAACGGGTGCCGCCGCCTACCATTTCGGCAACAAATGCCGCATGGGCGAGGTAATCAAAGACGTGCCGGCGAACGCGCTGGTCATGGGCAACCTCGACCCCGTGAGCGTGTTCAAGGACGGCACGGCGGAGCATGTCAGGAAAGCCACGCGGCAATTACTCGACGAGATGCGCGGCTTCCCCAATTTCGTCATCTCAAGCGGCTGCGACATTCCGCCCAACACTCCCCTTGAAAACATCGATGCCTTCTTCGAGGAAACGACATTTAAAAGTTGAGAAAATTAAAAGTTGAAAAAACATCTTCCCCCCCTTGGGGGGATTAGAGGGGGGCTCACTCTTCACTTAAATAATGTTCCATCATCAGTTGACATACGCACAACTTGCCATTGAGCCGGAAGACGTTTTCCGGCAGATGGGCTATGGCGACGCACGGCCCGACGCTGCCGTCGCCCAGGAACTGCGCATGCTGATGGACACGGTGGCCCCGCTGGCGCAGCCACGTTTCTGCTTTACGGTGAAACGCGGGACATTGACCGCCGACACCCTCACCATCGACGGCACCTGCTTCCATACGGGCCCCATCATATCGCGCCAGCTGCGCGGTGCCGAGGCCTTCGCCCTCTTTCTTTGCACGGCGGGCAGCGAAATCGAGGACTACAGCCGGAGGATGACCGCCGGCGGCGACATGCTGCGCGCCTTCATGGCCGATGCCCTGGGCAGCGTGATGGCCGAGCGGTGCGCCGACGCGATGGAACGGTCGTTGCAAGAAAGCATCGACAAACTGTCGTGGCACCGCACCAACCGTTTTTCGCCCGGTTATTGCCGGTGGCACGTCTCGGGCCAGCACGCCCTTTTCCCGTTCTTCGGCTCGCCCAATGCGTGCAATGTTACGCTCAACGACAGCGCATTGATGACTCCCATCAAGTCGGTGAGCGGAGTCATCGGGCTGGGCAGCCATGTGCGCCGCCTTGACTATTCCTGCGGCCTGTGCGACATGAAGGATTGCTTCAAACGGCGGGGGCGACGATAGGTTTTAAGGAGTTTAGGAGTTCAGGAGTTTAGGAGTTTAGACGATAGTTTTGAGCGTTGTCTATTTTTGGAGTTTAGGAGTTTAGAAGTTTAGGAGTTTAGACGTTAGTTTCGAGCATTGTTTTGTTACAATGAGCACGAAAAAAACTATTGTCTAAACTCCTAAACTCCCAAACTCCCAAACTCCTAAACTCCTCAAAAAATCTTGTTTCAATGAGCACGAAAAAACTATTGTCTAAACTCCTAAACTCCCAAACTCCTAAACTCCTACAAAATCATTTCTCAACAAAAACCTTTTTCACGAAAGTCTTTCCCTGGGCAGACCTCATGCGCACCAGGTTGAGGCCCGGCACCAGGTGGCTGCGGCGCGTGCCGTCGGGGGCATAGATGGCCTCTTGCGTGGCCTGGCCGTCACCACTTGCGTCGGCCTCTACGTAATGGATGCCGGTGGTGAGCGACGACAGGGGGATGCGCGTATATTCCACGTCCTCCTTGTTGGTGGAGTAGGCCACATAGAGAAAACCGTTGTGAACCATCGATTTGGGATAGCTGAACCCCAGGGTTTTCGACTTTCCGCTATAGCGCTGGGCGGGCAGGTCGTTGGCCGAACGCAACAGGAAAGCGCGGTCGAAGAGCGTGCCGTCGGCCGACAGAGCCACCACGAGGGGCGTGCGCGGCTTGGTCTGACCGATGGGGTTGTTCACCTGGAAGGCGGTGCCGTCGGGCAGGTTGCCGGCACTCTGCTTGGCGCGGCTGTCGGGGAAATTGGTCTGGCGGCTGGCCGACCACGAAAGGCCCTGGTCGGTGCTCACCGAGGCCAGTTTGTGCATGGAGTTCTTCTGGTCGCGGCACACCATGACGAGCGTGCCGTCGGCCTTTTGGTAGAAGCTGGGTTCCAGTTCGCGGCTCTGGTCGCCGTTGCTCTGGTAGGCGAATTGTGCCCGTTGCCATCCCGTGGTGCCCGAGGCGTCGTCGGTGTAGATGGGTTGGAGCTTCAGGCCCGGCTGGAAATGTGCGGCGTTGAGAATGCGTCCCGACGGCAACACGTGGGGGTCTTGCTCAAAAATGCCGTTGAGGGTGGTGCCGTCGGACATGGTGACCGGTTGCGGTTCGGTCCACGTGAGGCCGTCGGCAGAGGTCATAAATTGCGTGTAGCCCCCTTTCGGCGACAGGCCCGAGGGCCAGGTGTTGATGTATGCCACCAGTCGGTCGGCCGTGACGAGCCATCCGCCCGAACTCACATAGCCGTTGTCGATGGTCGGGCACAGCACCATGGGCTCGGTCCACGTCAGCCCGTCGTCGGTGCTGCGGGCGTAGGCCACCCATGTGTCGGCGGCGTCTTCGTCGGTGCGCGAACTTTGCCACATGCAGTAGAGGGCATCTTTGAAATGGGCCAAGACGATGCCGTTGCTGAAGTGGTCGGTGCCGTCGGAGGGCGAGAAGACGGTGAACGTCTCGGTGCCCGGGGCGGGCGAGAGGCCCAGGGTGACGGCATTGCTCGCGTCGAGCAGCGTTTCGGAAATGTAGAAGATGTCGTCGTCGGCAGCAGCGAAGGCCGGAATCGACACCGCCGAAAGCAGTCCGGTCAGGAGCATTGTCAGTGTTTTTTTCATTATTCTTTGGGTGTTAATATATGTTAATATTTGTAAATACAACATGCTTTCCGGGGGCGATTTTTGTTGAAAAATCTTGACAAAACGCCGGTTTTCTAAAGTATTGATAATCAGAGCCTTAAAAATACGCCTGAAAAAACGCCAAATTTCGGGGAGTTTGACCGCAAATCTCTCCTCTCAAACTTCAAGATTTCCCCTTGAAATTTGCGGTCAAAGTCATGGGGATTTGAAAAATCTTGACATTTCTCATTTTAACATTTCGCCTTTAATGGGTGTGAAACGCAGGTCGAGGCGGTGTTCGCGCAGGGGGATGGCATAGCGTGTGAGCACGCCCGGCCCGCAGGAGCTGTTGCCCAGGCCCATCACGGCGGCGTCGATGTTGAGGAAGACCGCTTTCTCGGCTTTCAGGTCCAGGTCGTGGGCGGTGCCCATCAGCTGGCCGATGCTGTAGGGCAGGGCCGAGAAGTCAAAGTGGGCCGTGGGTTGCCGTGCGCTCACCAGCCAGCCGTTGCCTGCGCCGTCGGTGAGCGTCAGCCAGCGCGTCTGGCCGTGGTTGCCGCTGTCCTGGGGCCTCGGGTAATGCACATACTGGTTGTCCACGCTGCTTTCATAGCGGCCCAGGGTGGCGGCTTCGCGGCGGTCGGGGTAGTTGTCAACGGGGCCCAGTCCGAAGTATTCCAGGTACCGCAGGCTTTCGGGCAAGGTGAATGTCACGCCGAGGGCCGGCAAGGGCGGAAGGTCGCCCTCGGGACTGAACTCGGCGTGGAAGTCGATGCTCCCGTCCGTCCGGTTGGTCACGACGTAACGGGTGCGAATGGCTCCGCCGAGGGTTTGGTAGAGATGTGTTTCCGCACGCTCCACGCTACCGTCGGCCAGCACTTTCTCTTCGGGGGATTGTACCACTTGGTCGGTCAGGCTGTCGAGTTTTTGCCGCGACCAGTCCTTGGCCAGCCAGTTGCCGAAACCGCGGTCGTTGTCGGTGGGACAACGGAAGAAATGGGGCTTGAACACCAGTTCCGAAGGCTTTACTCCATGCTCTCGCCGGGGCGGGGCAGGGGCGGCATCATTTATCTTGAACTGTTGCCTCACCACCTCGAAGCCCTTTCCCGCCCACAGCTTGTCGGCGGCCAGCGAGGCCACGGCGGTGAGACAGCCGTCGGAAAGGGTGGTGGTGACTTGGAAATCGGAAATCTTGACGAAGGGGTCGCGGCTATGGAGCACTGCTTTTCCGTCCTCAAGGGTGAAGAACACGGGCGAATAGACGGCCTTCACCTCCTCGTATTTCGGTGTGGTCTGCCTGTCCGACGACACGATGCCCTTCAGGCAGAAGGCCTTCAGGTTGGGCGCGTCGCCGAAGTCGCCGCCGTAGAGGGTGTAAAGGGGTGTGTGGCTCTGCTGAAGGGCGATGCGCTCGTCGGGCTTGGGCACGCGGAAGGCGCCCTTTTGGGTGGTGTCGTCGTTACGGATGCCGAAGATGCCCTCGTCGGCCCATTCCCAGATAAATCCGCCGAGCATGCGCGGATGGCTGTAGATTTCTTCCCAATATTCTTTCAGGTTTCCCAGGGCATTTCCCATGGCATGGGCATATTCGCTGGTGAGCACGGGCCGTTGGTCGCTGCTGTCGCGGGCTATGGAGAGCAGGCGTTCCCATCGCGCGTTCTCGGGCCGCTCCATGTTGCTGTCGGCCACGCCCGGGTTGAGATATTCGTCCTGTGTGCGGGGATAGAAGCGCGAAATGACATCAACCGAGGGCGGGTCGCCGTGCAAGCGGCGGTCGGCAAGTTGTTCGGGGTTCACCGTGTTTTGCGACGACGTGCCCTGGGCACCTTCGTAATGCACCGGACGGGTGGGGTCGTACTCGTGGGTCCATGCCGCCGTCATGGCGAAATTGCTGCCCCATCCGGCCTCGTTGCCCAGGCTCCACATGATGACCGAGGGGTGGTTGCGGTCGCGCACCACGAGCCTTTGCATGCGGTCCATCCAAGCCGCCGACCATGCCGGGTGGCTGGCCAGCTGACCGCGAAGGCCGTGTTCCTCGATGTCGGCCTCGTCCATGACGTAGAGGCCGATGGAGTCGCACAGGTCGTACCATTTTTCGGCGTTGGGATAATGGCAGGTTCTCACGGCGTTGATGTTGCATTGCTTCATGAGGAGCAGGTCTTGCTTCATGCGGTTGCCAGTCATTACGTGTCCGCTCTCGGGGTCCATCTCGTGGCGGTTTACGCCGCGCAGGCGGACGGGCTGGCCGTTGATGAGCAGTTGGCCGTCGATGATGTCCACCTGGCGGAAGCCCACGCGCGTTTCCGCCTGTTCCAGAATGGTGCCGCCGGGACCGAAAAGCGTCAGGCGCAGACGGTAGAGATAAGGCGTTTCGGCGGTCCATTTCATCACGTCCTTCACCTTCATGGCCATCCAGCCCCACTTGGCGTAGCCGCGTTGCGGCGTGCGGTCGTTGAGCAGTGCCCCCTTGTGCTCAAGATTGAGCATGGGAGCAACGTCCTGACGGGCTTCGCAGGCGGGCACCAAATGGCCTTCGGCATCATAGAGCTGAGCGGTGAGATGGCAGGCGGAGGCGTATTTCACCAAGGAATCGGTCTTTAGCTGTTCGGGATTGGAGAACGACATTTCGGGATTGATGACCAGCGTGGCGTCGCGGAACTGGTCGTCGAATAGCGTGCGGATGCCGAAGTCGCGCAACCGCAGCCTCGGCGCGGCATAAAGCACCACGTCGCGATGGATGCCGGCCAGCCGCCACATGTCCTGGTCTTCCAGGTAGCTGCCGTCGCTATATTTCAGCACTTGCAGGCATACGAGGTTGTCCGTCTCACGAAGATAGGGCGTGATATTAAATTCCGCCGGCTCCATGCTTCCCTGGGAATAACCGGCCAGTTGTCCGTTAATCCAAACATAAAAGGCACTTCCCACGGCCCCGAAACGCAGATAGACATCCATGCCGCGCCATTCGACGGGCAGGGAAAACGTGCGGCGATAGACGCCCGTGGGGTTGCGCTCGATAAACGCCGTGTAGGTGGCCTTCGGTTCACCCATCACGCGGGGCGGGTCAATCTTGAACGTGTAGCCACTGCTACTGTAGATGGGTGTGCCGTAGCCGTTCATCTCCCAGTCGGCTGGCACGGGGAACAACGTCCACCGGGTGTCGTCGAAGTTGGGAAGGAAGAAGTCGCGGGGCTGCTCCCAGGGCGTGGCCGTCCAGTTGAATTTCCAATTGCCGTTGAGCGACATCTGGCGGTCGCCGGCCGTTTCCTTGAAAGGGAAGAAGGATGCACGGGGACCTTCGCGGTTGATTTGCAGCATTGCCGGGTCTTCCCAGTGGCGGTATTCGCCTTGACTATAAAGATGCTGGCCGGGGGCGACCAATAGTGAAAGCAGCAGAAGGAGGTGTTTCATAAACGGAAAGAAGATATTGTGGGGAACTATTCTATGGACAGGGGGTCGAAAATCATCTGGTTGAGGCCTTCGCCGCTCACCGTCACGCGGTAGGTGCCGGCGTTGATCTGGGTGCCCGTGGTGATGCTGGTGGCCTTGCGTTTCGTCTTTTTTTGTTGCGTTTGCAGGAAGGTGATGAGGTCGTTTTTATAGACCACGCCACGGCTATCGGTGATGGTCACGCGGAGTTGCCGCGACTTTTCGGGATTGTAATACTTCCATCTCAGGGCGTACACCTTTGCCACGCCCACGGTGAATTGCCATTCCATGCGGTTTCTGACCATTTTTCCTTCCACTTCCATGGCTTTTTCCTGCTTGGGCGGAAGCAGCGAGTCGGGGGTTTTCACGAGAATATCGCGTTGCATGTCGTGCCAGAACGTTGGGGAAAGTCGTTGTGGCGAATGTGAAGGAGCCGTAAAAACGGCATCCTCTTGACGTGCCACGGCAATGGCGGCAATGGCGGCTTGTCCGGCTTTCACCTTCGGGAAGGTCACCGTGATGCCGTCGCCGGTGGCCGTTACGTCGGCGGTGCGCTTGTACGGCTGGCCGTAGTGGGCCTGCGCCCAGATGTCGAGGTCGCGGATGACGGTGCTGTCGTTGACGGCCACGTCAAAGATGCGGAGCCCTTCGGCATCGGCCTGCCGGTACCAGGGTTCCACGAAATAGAACTCCACGCGGTAGCGGCCGGCCGGCACGGGGAAGTGGAAGCGAAGTTCGTGCCGTCCGAATCGCGACGAGCGGAACAATTCCGACGACAGCGAGTCGTTGTAGGTCTGCGAGGCCAGGAAGGGCTTGCCGAAGCGCTCGCCCCAAGAGTGCGACCACGCCTGGTTGTCCTGCATCCAGGTGTTTCCAAACTGGTCGGTGTAGTCGTCGCCCCCGCAATTCAGGCGGAAGACATATTGCCACCCCTTTTCGGGCCTGAGCACCTGCTCGTCGATATGTGCCGTGGCCGGAGCAATGGGCTGGGGGTTGTGGCGTTGCTGATACATGTAGAAGGCGTCGGTGGGTTGTTCCCACGGCGTGAACAGGCCCTTGTAGTTGAAGGGTCCCACCTTGTCGATGGTGCGCAGGGCCTCGTCGGGTTGCCGCCGGCCGGGGTTGTCGTGGCTCATCAAAAGCCAGAGGAAGTGTCCGCAAACGCTGTCGGCGACGCTTTCGGCCAGTGCCGCCTTCTTTCCCAGTATCTGGCAGAACTGTTCCTCGGTATATCCTTCGCCGGTGTGGTTGCCCAGCGTGCGCCATGCCCCGTATTCTCCGTTGAGCAACTGGTCGGGCTGCATCAGTTCACGGGCGTAGTTGTCGATGTCGCCGCCGTAGGTGCCGCTCCAGTTCTGCACTACGTTCCAGTCGGTTCCCTCGCCGCCGTTGCAAGTGGTGATGAGTCTTTGCGTGCCGCATCGCGGGTCCAGGCGGCGGATGATGTCGCAACACTCGGCGGCGAAGTCGGCGGGCAGGGTGCTTTCGTTTTGCAATCCCCACAGGATGATTGAAGGCGAGTTGCGGCGTTCTTTCACCCATTGCACCAGATGGCGCTTGAACGATCGGCGAAATTCGGGCGTGTCGTACCAGATATGTGCCGAAAATTGCGGCCACCAGAGGATGCCCTGCTCGTCGAAGAGTTGTCCGTAGCGCAGGTGATGTGGCTGGTGGGCGTCGCGGAAGGCGTTGAATCCGGCGTCGCTCACCATCTTCACGCGTGCCGCTATCTGCTCTTCGGTGAAGGCATGGCTATGGCCCAGGGCGTGCTCATATTCGCATACGCCGTTGATGAACACCGGGTGGCCGTTGAGCATGAACGTGTTGTTGCCGTCGTGGCGCGAAAGGGGCCACGACGGTGCCGACAGGCCGAAGGGGGTGTCGGTGCTTTCCACCGCCTTGCCGTTGCGCTTGATGATGGTGCCCAGGTGGTAGAGGTAGGGCGTTTCGGTGGACCACAGCTGCGCGTCGGCCATGGCCGAACGTTGTCTCACCACGAGCGTCTGCCCGGCCATGATGTCGATGTCGTCGGTGAGCCGAACCACCTGGCGCCCGCTTTTGTCGGTCACCTTGCTCACGATTTGTAGTTTTTCGGTGTGGTTGCCATAGTTTTTCACCTCGGTTTCCACAAAAATGCTATCGCATCGGTCGTTGTTCCACACATGCACGCCGAAGGGTTCCACGCGCACCGCGTCGGTGGCTTCCACCACTACGGGCCGGAAGATGCCGAAGGGTTGTGAGCCTTCGCTGAACCCCCATTCCGTGCTGCATCCCCCGCACACCCACGGCATGTCGGTGATGCCCGCGGGGTGGTCAACGAGCACCTGCAGGTGGTTGTCGCCGCCGATGTTGAGATATGGCGAGATGTTGAGAGTCAGCGTGGTGCGGCCGATGGGGAGGCGGGAGTTTTTATTTTCTAGATTTTCTAGACTATCTAGATTTTCTAGATTTTCTAGAGATTCTAGATTATCTAGAGCTTCTAGATTTTCCACCGCGTCTTTCCATCCCAGCCGGTGCCCGTTGAGGGTGACGGTGGCGTAGGTGCCCACGCCCTCGAACCTGATGAACCACGTCTTGCCGTCGAGCCGCGGCACGCGAAAGGTGTTCTCAAAAAGTGCCTGCCCGTGCAGGTTGCCGTGCTCGCCCTGTTGCGTGCCGTAGTAGTCGTCGAGGTTGATGGGTAGCGACAGGCCCGAAACGCGCTCGCCGGGAGCGGGCGAGATGGTCCGCGCGTCGGCGTTCTCATGGCTCAGCAGGGTCACCGTCCACCCCTCGCCGAGCTGTTGCACATGGCGGTGGCCGGTGGGTGGCGGCGCCGGAAAAGTCACCTCGCTCTTGCCCAGGTGGCGCGAGGTGGCCACGGCGATGCCGCGCTGCCCGTGGCTGTTCACGGCGCAATAGAAATGATAGACGGTTCCCCCGTCATTGACCACGCAACTCTTATGGGCAAACTGGTCGTCGTAGGGCTTCGACGGCACAATGAGGTCGGGCCCGTCCCAGTCGGTCCAGTGCGTAAGGTCGTGGCTGGCGGCAAAGGTGTTGTAGGCATTATAGGGCCGCAGGGGATTGAAGGCCGAGAAGTAAAACATTACATAGACCTCCCCCGGCGCGTCCGCCCCCTCGGCCAGATGTGGGGGCAGCGCCATGCGCACTATCTGCGCGTCGCCAGTGATGGTGCCGTCGGTGTCGTGGGCAAAGACGGGATTGCCGCCGTAGCGTTGCCACCGCTTCATGTCTTTCGACAGGGCAATGCCTATGCGCTCGCCCTTGGGGTGGCCGGCGTCTTTGCCTCCGGCGTTGTAGAACATGACGAAGGGGAATTTCCTGAGGGCCGCGGGCCGCCGGGCTTTCTCCTTGAGCCAATATACGGTGCTCTTGTATTGCGTGAGCTGCTCCCACCATTGCGCATCGTTGTCGTCATAGCTGAGCAATGGCTCATTGGCCGTTTCCCAGGGCAGCAGGGGGGTGAGGGGTGCCGGCGTGGAGGCCTGCCCGATGCTCAGCGGGTGGTTCACGGCCTCGTAGCCCCTGCCCGGCCCGCCGATGTAGGTCATCCAGTGGCGCCCTTTAAAGGATTGCAGCTCGTAGCTTCCGCCCCAGTCCATGTCGATGAGCGAGGGGAAGCCGCCACGCTGGTTTTGGTCCCATCGCGGCAGGCTGTCGGCGGGCAGGGCAAGAAGGGTGGAAAGGGGTTGCCAGTGCAGCAGGTCGTCGCTCACCGCCATCAGCGTTTCATAGCCGCGGCCGTCGGTGCCGCCCTGTCCGTCGTAGCAAACGTAGGTCATGTACCACCGGCCCTGGTGGCGGAACACCGTGGGGCAGTCGCACTGGTGGCGATGGTCTTGCGGCACCACCACGAGGCCGTATTTGTGGGGTGTCTGCACCTGTTCGTAAATATGGCGCATCACGTCAGGTGACACTTGCGCGCGCACCGCGCCCACTCCCACGGCGAGGGTTGTCAGCAGGGCCGAAAACAGGCGGCACAGGCCCTGCGCAGCAGTCCTCCTCGTTGCTTCCCTTTTATTGTTTTCCATTCGTTTACTTGCGAAAAATTTTGTCAAAATGTTTTACCAAAAACAGCTCTCTTTTTTATGAAAAATCTTTACAAAATGGCGGTTTTCTAACTCGTTGATAATCAATGCTTTCAAATTTCGCCTGAAAAAACGCCAATTTTCGGGGAGAGATCTTCAAGATTTCTCCTCTCAATCTTCAAGATTTCTCCTTGAAATTTGCGGTCAAACCTTGTGCGATATGAAAAATCTTTACATTTTGTTTGATTTTTCTTTCCGAAATCTTTACATTTTTCCAGCCCTCAACGGCCGTTTGACGATGGTGGCCGCTGGGGTCCGGCCAGGGCCTTGATGGAGTCTGATACCTGCGGGCCGTTGTTTTCCCAGGTGTTGCCCGGCCCGTTGGCGTTTTTCAGGAATTTCTCCGCCGGCGTCCAGTTGTTCTTCACCGTGATGCCGCTCGACCCCTCGTCGGTGTAGAGGTAGAACCAGTGTTCGGGGTCGTGTACGTACGAGGGCGTGAAGATGTCGCTCACCACGTTGTCTTGTATGAAGGTATGTGGCTGACAGCCAAGGGTATAGATGCCGGCGGTGTCGTACATGTGGCGGGCGTAGTGGCGGATGATGTTGCGCTCCACGCGGTTGTCGGCCATGGCGCACGGTTGCTGGTTCCACCCCCATCCCAGGCTGATGCCGGTGTACGACACGCCGTCGATGAGGTTGTTTTGAATGCGGATGCCTTTCACGTAGCCGGCGCCGATGCCCACGCAGCCCCAGTCCTCGTTGGCCGCGTCGGTGATGGTGTTGTTCTTGATGCTCAGTCCGCGGCATATTTCGCGGCCGTCGGCCGGGTTATAAGGAAAATGCGCCTCGTGGGCCTCGCCGCCGAAGGAGCCGGCCAGGATGGCGGTGCCGCCGATGTCGTGGAAGGTGCAGCCCTCGATGGTGCCCCGCTCGGTGAAGGTGTCGTAGTCGAGGGCGGTGGAGCCCAGGTGGCGGAAGGTGCAATGGCGGAAACAGACGCTGGTGGCCCCATTGACGCTCACGGCGGCTGACGGGCGGCCCACCCAGCCCTGGTTGTCGAGGAGGTGGTCGCCGTCGGGACGATAGAGCGCCGGACTGATTTTGAAAGCCTCAATGAGGAACATGCCGGCCTGAAGGGGAGCATGGCCTTGTAGCGACGGGCGCAGCCAGGTGGCATGGCTGAAGGTGATGCCCTCAAAGGTGACAAACTCCACGGGGCGGTCGGCGGTGCCTTCCACGCGCACCAGGGTTTCCAGGGCCGGCGCCTCCACCATGGCGGTGCGCATGTCTTCACCCGGCCGGGGGTAGTAGTAGAGTTTGCGCCCCTGGGTGTCGAGATACCACTCGCCGGGCTGGTCGAGCAATTGTTTGTCGTTGGAAAGATAGAAGGGGGAGTTGTGCTCGCCGCCGGGCGTCACCATGGGCGACGGCCACGGGTGCATGAAGTGAACGTGGCTCTCGGGCTGGTGGAAGGTAACGGCGGCGGTGTCGCCCCACACTTTGATGCCCTTCATGCGCAAAATGGCCACGCACCACATCTCGTGGAGAACCAGTTCGGGCGAGGAAGAAAACTCGTAGTTTTTGGCGGCCTTATCGACTTTATAAGGCTTGCCGGCTATGAGGGGCTTCACGGCGGCGGCGGGAACATAAAGTATTTCGCGCGGCTTGTCAACCCCGAGAATCTTGTGCATCTGCTCAAAGTCGGCCACGTCGCGGGCACGCACCGCCTTCTCGCCGTTCACCCACAGTTGGCGGAACTCCAGCGGACGGCCGTTGAACAACGGAACATCGGCCACCCATAGCTTTCCCTGGCGCTGCCAGCCACGGATTTCCACGGCGCCGGAAATGGTGACGTCGCCGTCGGCAACAATCGTGGTGAAGCGGTCTTCGGGACGGAGCACCACGGGCTGCACCAGGCGGTAAACGCCGGCTTTCAAGTGGAGCACGGCATAGTCGCCCATGTATTTCTTCTTCATGATGCGCGAGGATTGAAGGGCCTGCTCAATGGTGAACGGCCCGGGCTCCACGTCGATGCGTAATTCGCCCGAAGCGCCGGCATTCATTACGAACCAGAGGCCGGCGAAAACGGCGGTCAGTAGGCGGCGGGCATCCATACGGTCATCTCCGATTTTCCGCGGTTTCCCCAGGCGAAATAGGGGATGAGGCGGATGGTTTTTTGTTTCTTCTCGGTGGACGCGTCGCGATAGAGGGTACCCGTCCACGAGGCTTGCGGGCGCACAACGGCGGTGGTCTCGAGGGCGGTCAGCGTCATGCCGTCAACTTGTTGGCTCACGGGGGTGAAGCGGGCGTCAACGGGCAGGGCGACGTGGTCGATGTCGGTGCCGCCAAGGTCTTGGCTTTCGGCGCAATAGACGATGGGCCCGCGCTGCACGGCCACTTGTCCGCGGCTTTCTTCCACCAGCGGGTTGGCCTCAATGATGCGGGTGGGCATGGCCATGTCGTAGGTGATGATGTCGCCCTTTTTCCATGTGCCGTTCACCACGGCATAGCCGTTCTTGCGCTCATAGGGCACCGGCCGGCCGTTCACGCTGAGGTTGACCTCGGGGCACCACTGGGGAATGCGCAATTTGATGGCCAGGGCAACGCTCTTGCGGGCTTGCGTAACCTCCATGACAACGTGGCCGTCCCAAGGGTAATCGGTGTGTTGAACAAGGGTGAAGGGGTGGCGGCCGTCGGGACGAAGGGTGACGGTGTTCTCGCCAAACAGGTTCACCCACAGGGCTTGGTCGCCCAGGGCGTAGGCATATTCCTGAGCCTGGCAAAGGGTGCGCAACGTGTTGGGCGGACAACAAAAGCAACTGATGAGCTTTGTGCGCTCCTTCGGCCACCGCAATTTATAGGGCAGGCTGTTGCTCAGACGGAGCGGGTTGGTGTAGAAATACTTCTCGCCGTCGGTGGAAATTCCGCACAAGATGCTGTTATAGAGGCAATTCTCCACAATGTCGGCATATTTTCCGTCGCCCGTGGCTTCCAACATGCGCCAGTTGAAAAGCAAGTTGCCGATGTTGGCGCACGTTTCGTTGTGGGCCGTGCTTTGCGGAAGTTGATAGGGCCGGCCGTAACTCTGGTGAACCTTCTGGATGTTATCGGGCTTGTAGTCGGTGCCGTCGGGCGACGTGCCGTCGTAAAGGGCGCCGCAACCGCCGTTGATATACATCTTGCGCGTCACGATGTCGTGCCAGATGCTGTCGAGGTTCGACATGAGCTGGGCCTCGCCGCTCTCCAGGTAGAGGTCGGCAACGCCGGCGTAGAGGTAGTTGGCCCTGACGGCGTGGCCCATGGCCTTGTACTGCTGGCGGAAGGGAATGCGGTCCTGGTTGTCGTCGGTGCCGTTCTCCACCATGCCGCGGATGTCGATGAATTTCCTGAGCAGGTCGAGGTATTTTTTGTCGCCCGTCTCGCGGTAGAGCTCGGCCACGGCCATGTAGTGCGAGGGACAGATGGCGTTTCCGGCCAGTTCCTCGGGGGCGCGGCGGCAAAATTCATAGAGGAAATCGGCCGCCTTCACGCCGGCATCGAAAAGGGTGGACTTGCCGGTGGCGCGGCGATGCACGATGCCCGCCGTGATAAGGTGCCCGAGGTTGTAGGTTTCGAAGTTCAGGCGATTGCCAAATGCCTTGTCGTCTTTTCCACCCACGGCGGTGCCCACCACGGTGTTGTCGCCGCCGCTTTCACGGTTTTTGTTCATCTCGGCAATGATGACGGGCGTGTGGATGTAGCCGTCGTCGCGCTGGGCTTTCACCACGCAACCAATGAAGCGGTCCATGATTTTTTCCAGCTCGGGGTCTTTGTTGATGGCATAGACCGATGCCACGGCCTCCAGCCATTTATACATGTCGCCGTCGTGGAACGGGGGCCCGTGGTGCTCGCCTTGCATCTCGCCCGAGGCGATAAGGAAATTGTTGAACCCCTTGCCCTCTTTCGATTGCCACGTTTCCCACATGCTTTGAAGCGAGGTATGGCTGAACACGTCGAAGCGGTCGCCCCAGAAGCCGCCCGTCCAGCGCACGGAGCCTTGCGGCGTGGGCCAAAGCGTGCGCTGCCCTTTCGCGGGCGCTACGGCCAGCAGGCCCGCCGCCATCGCCGCCAATATTGTTTTTCTCATATTTCCTTTTTTAAAGTTTACGTTTATTCCTCCTTCTTCATTCTTTCGTACCATCCTTCCCTTTCCTTGGTAAGGTCGTAGCCGCGCGCCGACAGGTAGTTGTTGATGCGCCCCTTGTATTTCCCGAACATCTCGTGCTTCTTCTTCGAGCTTTCGGCGTCGATGGCCTGCTCGCGCGCCTCTTTCAGCCAGGCCAGAATCTGCGCCTTTTCTTCCTCGGTGAGCGTGGGAATCATGTCGCATTGCGCCTTGTAGGTGACGTTCACCACGTCGTAGGTCATCACGTCCTTCACTTGCTCAATCTGTTGTTCCGAGAGATACATCGAGAGGTCGCTGATGAAGCCGAAATGGCTGCGATACAGCTTCTGGTCGGCAATGGCCTCCGCCTTCTGGCGGTCCGTTTTCTTCAGCGAGTCGCGCTCGGCATAGATGTCGTTGAGGGCGAAATAGCGGTTGGCCACAATGTTCAGCACGTTGCGCCCCTGCCGCGTGTAGGTGATGCCCAGCTGGTCGGTGGCCTTCTGGGCCCGCGAGAGGATGGTGTTGACATAGTCCTCGGGCCGTCCCTCGGCCTTCAGCGCCACGTCGGGCACGATGGGCGTTGAGAACACCTCGCGCAGGTAGTCAACGTTGGCGCCGTAGTTCATTTTCACGTTGCGCACCATTTTCACGTCGCGGCTGCGTTCCACGAAGAGCCAGCCGCTCCACCCCATCTTGTCGAGCGTGCGGCGAATGGCGGGAAGGTCTATCAGCGAGTCGTTGCGAAGCCAGCGGCCGTCGGTGTTCGACGCATGGATGGCGCAGATGTTCCGCGCACCGAGCGTCTGAAGGTCGCGCGAAATGTCGGCACCGGCCTCCAGGGCATTTTGGAATTTGTAGAACACGGCAATGCCTGCGCTCTTCACCTCCTTTAGCAGGCGCAGGTTGCCCTTCGCGTCAAGCGGCGTGTCTATGCCCACCACCTTGCCGCGTGCACGGGCCCGCTCGCCGATGTCGTGAAGGCGTTTCACCACCTCGCGGCGCAGCGCCTTGTCGGTGCTCCATGTGTTGCCGCACCCGCCCAATGGCAGGAAGGCCACGCGCACGTTGCCCAGGCGGTCCATCGTGTCGAAGCAGTCGTCGGCCAGCGCCAGGTAGTTGTCGCGCTTTGTCAGGTCCTGGGCATAGAAGCCGCTCATGGCCACCGCGCCCACCTCCAGCCCGAGGCTGTCGGCCACATGGCGGAACCGCGCCGCCACGGCATCGTCGCGAAGCGCATTCTCAAACAGCGTGCGGGTGCCCAGCGGGCCCATGTCGAGTTCCACTCCGTCGCAACCCAGCTGGCGGGCCAACTCAAATTGCCCCAGCTTCTGGCGCTTCAGCACCATCCAGTCGCACACGCCGATTTTGTAACGTGCCTGCCCCTCCGCCACCTGCGGAAAGGCCATCAACAACAGGGCGCCCAGCACCCCCAGCAATCTCTTCTTCTTCATTTCGTTTTTTGTTTTATATTTCAAGGCCCACCCTATGGGAAGGGAGTGCATACAGCCCCCTACATCTTCCCTACGGGAGGGCGTAGAGAGGTTTTCGACCTTTTTACTTTAAAGACGTTTTCCCGCTCCTTTTGTACCTATTTAACAGCCCTTTCGCAAGTTTTTCCGATTATTCGGCTTTTACGTTGTTCCAAGGGTCAAAGGAGTACTTCGTTTTGTCAAGATTTTTCAATGAATTTTGCTTCCCCCAAGAACTTTGACCGCAAATTTCGGGGAGAAATCTTCAAAATCTCTCTCCTCAAACTTCAAGATTTCTCCCCGAGATTTGCGGTCAAACCTCCGTTGATTTTCAACCTGTTGATTATCAATATGTTACAAAACGCCCCGATTTTTCACGATTTTGTCAAATATTTTTACCAATTTTGACCTATGTTCCTACCCGCCTATTCCGTGGGAGCCGATGCCATAAAATCGCCGTTATAGAATCGCCGTTATAGAATCGCCGCCATAGAATCGTTGCCATAGGATTCGACCCTATAGGAGCCGACGCCTCCGAGCGTCGGACTAACTAAAAATACTATACTCCGCCGCCATAGGAGCCGACGCCTCCGAGCGTCGGACTAACTTTTAAATATATATACTCCGACGCTTGGAAGCGTCGGCTCCTATTCCCGGACTAACTTTTAAATATATACTCCGCCGCCATAGGAGCCGACGCCTCCGAGCGTCGGACTAACTTTTAAATGTATATACTCCGACGCTTGGAAGCGTCGGCTCCTATCCCCGGACTAACTTTATAATATATATACTCCGACGCTTGGAAGCGTCGGCTCCTATATCGTCGGCTCTTTGGTGTCGGCTCTTTGGTGTCGGCTCCTATATCGTCGGCTCTTTGGTGTCAGCTCCTATAGTGTCGGCTTTTTGAGCTTCGGCCATTCATTCACTCTTCCCCTTCTTTGAAAGCACGATATTTGCCAGGCAGACGGCATGTTCCGTGTTGGAGTCTGGGGGTCGCCAGGCCAGGATGTAGCTCACTTTGGCCCGTGTCACCTCATATCCTTTCATGGCCCACGCCTTCAGCCTGTCCTTGCCCGAGGCAGACAGGGCGGCGATGTTGAACCCCTGACTGTCGATTAGGTAACCGTCTTTGTATTGGAGGCTGTCGCCGCTCCTTAGTCGGAGCACGATTTTCTTCCGCCCCTTGAAGAAACCGAGCTGCACATCGTGCATGTTCAGCGCTATTGATACCGACGAGCAGAGGGCGGGGGGATTTGTCACGAGGAAGAGGTTTCGACGGGCTCGGGTGAGCCCCACGTAGTAGGCCCGCATGTCGCCCGCATCCCTTCCGTCGGGGATTGGCGACAGCAGGTAAACGGTGTCGAACTCGCGCCCTTTGGCCTTGTGGATGGTGCTCACAAATACGGAGCGGTCGTCGGCGGCAATGAAGTCCTCGATGTTCGACTCGAAGATGTATTCGCGCAGGTCGCTACGGTAGATGGTCCTGTGGGTTACTTCAAAATCGGCGAAGAACCGCCGCATGACGTTCAGGCAGGTGCTTGTGGCGTAGGTGCTGAGGGTGCGTTGCTTGGCCTGTTGCCATTGTTCTTTCGCCACCGCCGCTTCGTCGTTGCTGCCGAGTTGCCGCAGGAAATAGCGCACTTCGGCGAGGTTGCCGAAATGGAATTCGCCCATGGACTGTGCAATGGTGGCATGTATTCCGCGCTGCTCCAATTCGTAGGCCACCAGCATTGTTTCTTCGTTGGTGCGGGTCAGCACGGCCGTGCTTCCCTGCACTTTGATTTCCGCATCAAACAGGTTTTTCAAGGTCTTCACCTGTCCTTCCTCGCCCGTTGCCGATTGGATGAGGGTTTGCTTCATCCGGCCCGGAATGTGTTGCACAAAGCGGTTGGCGCAACCTACGACCGCCTTTGCCGAGCGGTAGTTGTCGGTCATTTCGTACAGCCGGGCGCCGTCCTGGCCGGCGAGCATCTGCATGTGGCGGGAATCGGAGCCGCGGAAGGCGAAGATGTTCTGGTCGTCGTCGCCCACCGCAATGACCCGCATTTCCTCGTTTTGCCGCATCAGTGCCTGCACCAGCCGGAAATCATCGGGGCCCATGTCCTGTGCCTCGTCAATGACGAGCACGCTCTTGGCAATCTTCGACGGCTCCACCTCGCCGCGCTCTATCATTCCGGAAGCCTGGCCCACCACGTCTTTCGCCTCGTCGAGCCGGCCCAGTTTGCCCAGGAGGTCGAAGCTGTAGGAGTGGAAGGTCTTGATTTCCACATAGTGGGCGGCGGTGCCCACAAGGTCGAGGAGGCGTTTCTTGAACTCGGTGGCGGCGGCCCTCGAGAAGGTGAGCATCAGCAGTTGCTCGTGCTTCACGTCTTCCAAGAGCAGCAACGAGGCCAGCTTGTGTACCAGCACCCGCGTTTTGCCGCTTCCCGGCCCTGCCGCCACGACGATGTATTTCGACCGGTTGTCGTCGATAATCTCGCGTTGTCGGTTGGAGAGGCCGCCAAAGAGCTTCTGATACCTGGCCGGTGTGATGTTGCGGCCTATCTGCTCGCGCCGCTCCTCCTTGAAATGCTGGTTGATGAACTTGCGGAAGTCGAGGGTGAAATAGTCGTTGACGAACTGCAGGGCGGCGTTGTAGTCGCGGACCATCAGGTTGGCATATTCGCCCACGATATGAATTTGGCGGATGCGCTGCTTGTAGAATTCGTCCAGCAACCGGTATTGCTCCTTGCCATATCGCGTGCGGCGGTCGGCCGTCCGGCCTATCTGCATGGTGTTGTAGATGACGATGAAGCCGCCTTCTATCTTCACCAGCTCGGTCTTGGTGAGATAGAGCAGCGCTTCCTCTATGTCGGCAATGGCGGGCTCGCCGGCCGTCGGGCTTTCGCGGTCGGTGAACAACTGCTCTTGCCGGCTGGCAATGAACTTGCGGAGCATTTCCACGATGGAGAAATCTACAAGCGTAAGGTCTTTGCCGGGGTCGCGCCGGGCATTCAGGGTGTCAACAATGAAGTGGCAAATGTCCATGCGCCGTTGGAAGCGGGCCGCCGTGACCTCTGCGGAACCTTGCAGGCGGACGCTCACACTGCCGGAGAATCCGTGTTCCTGTTTGTGAATATAACCTTTCAGGGACAGGAAGTGGAGCAACATTCTCAGGCGCTTGACGTTTGAATGGGGCAGGCCGGCCTTTTGCGCCTCTTCGTTCAGTTCCTTGTAGTTGATGCTCAGCGCTTCCTCGCCAAACCGGTTCAGGAGGAATTGTTCCAGCTTCAGAAGGAGGTTGAGGTTTTGTTGCGACGTGCTCTTGGAAATCCACGCCTGCATGTCGCGGGAGTCGGCCAGCAGACCGTCCTGGCGCATGAGGTTGATGTTGCGGATGACGGTGGCCTTGCTCATGCCGAGGATGTCGGCCAGGTAGTCCACGCGGCTTTCGGCCTCGGCGCCACGGCCCTCGGCGGTGGCCCGCGCGCTGATAAGCGACTTGATGATGCGTGCCGCCTCTTCGCGCGACTGCTCGTCAAAAAGTGGAGAGAGCATCAGCTTGCGGCGCGCCTCGTCCATGGTTTTTACGGCAATGCCCGTTGCAAAAACATGCGGCGAATTGCTGCCCCGTTGTATGAAGCCGGCATCCTCAAGAGCCGCGATGGCCGCCTTAACGCGGGTTTCAATGTCTTCCACGCCGTCGCCCCATCCGGCCTGCCGGGCAATGTCCAATGGCGAGCAGCTCACCTGGCTCCGTTTTGCCGTAAGGTCCTTGACGGCCTTCCACACCTGTTGTATCTCGCTGATGCTGAGCTTGGTTTGGTTGAGCAGGATGAAATGCTTGTCGAGGTCGCTGTCGGTGTATAACACGAAGCAGTCGGCCTCCATTTGCGGGTCGCGGCCGGCTCGGCCGGCCTCCTGAACGTAGTTCTCCAGGGAGTCGCTGATGTTGTAATGCACCACCAGCCCCACATCTTTCTTGTCAACGCCCATGCCAAAGGCCGAGGTGGCCACAATGACCTGTGCCTGGCCGTTCATGAAGGCATTCTGGTTCTTCACCTTCTCGGCAGCCTCCATCTTGCCGTTGAAGGGCAGGGCGCGAATGCCGTCGCTGAGCAGGTGCTGGGCCAGTTCGCGGGTGCGCCGGGTTCGCGACACATAGACAATGGCCGGACAGTCGTGGCCGAGTATCAGCGAGCGCAACAGGGTGTATTTCTCGTCGTCGGTGTCGGCATGGAGCACCGAATAGCGCAGGTTCTTTCTTTCGGCATTCGCCGCAAAAACCATCAGCTCTAACGACAGTTTCGACCGGAAATAGTCGCAAATGTCGCTGATGACCTTTTGTTTTGCCGTGGCCGTAAAACACGAAACGGCGATAGGCTGCCCCAGGTGCTTCTTTTCCTGCAACTGACGGATGAAGTCGCCGATGTAAAGATAGTCCACGCGGAAATCGTGACCCCATGCCGAGAAACAATGGGCCTCGTCAATGACGAAGCGCACCACGTTACGGTTGATGAGCAGCCGCTCCACGGTCTTGCTGCGCAGCATTTCAGGGGCGATGTAGAGAAGGTTGGCGGTGCCCTCGGCCACCTGCTCAATGGCCGATGCCCGCTCGATGGGGTCGAGCAGCCCGTTGATGGTGACGGCATCGCTGATTCCACGGGCCGCAAGGTTGTCAACCTGGTCTTTCATCAATGATTGCAGGGGCGAGATGACCACCGTCAGCCCGTGGGTGTTGCGTCCGGCCATCAGTGCAGGCAGCTGGAAAGTAAGGCTCTTGCCGCCGCCCGTGGGGAAGATGGTCAGCAGGGAGTCGCCGCGGATGGCCGATTCCACCGCCTGTTGTTGCATGGGAACGCCGTCGAAGGTGCGGAACTCGTCGTAGCCGAAAAACTCCTTCAGGCCACTGTGCGCGTCAAGGTGCCCATGGCAATAGTCACAGTTCCCGCACGATGTGTTGCACAGCAGGTGCATCACATTGACCACCTGGGGAAAATTGCGTATCACCCAGGAAGGAGTAATCGAAAAAATGTCGTCGGCACCAATCACGGCCAGGCAGTATGCCAGTTCCAAAGGGTAGCGCACGGCCAATGCGCTGAAGTCGGCATGGCCACACACCTTGCCATGATATTCTTGCAAGATGAGTTGGCACAGGTCTGGACTGAAAGAAGAATGGCCGGGGGAAAAGCGGATGTATTTGAAGAATCCTTCAAATTGGGAGGTGTGGTGAAGCAGGATGTAATAGATTTCCTTTCTGACGGGCGACAACTGGTTCCAGGCGGCAATCTCGTCGTTCAGCAAGTCGCGGGCTTTCATCGAGTCGTTCACGGGGTTGTTCAGCTCGTCAACCTGAAGCTTGTCGTCTTTCACCAAATGGTGATAAGGGCGCCTGGGGAACAAAAGGGGCGAGAGAAACAATGTATCGACAACCGTGGGCCGACCGCTCAGGGAGATGTATTTCAGGTCATGTTGGATGATGTTGTGACCACACACCGTGTCGCACATTGACACAAAAGCATCGAAATCGGCCTTGGAACGGGTGTGCAAGACGGCGCCGTCGCCCCTCACTGCTCCGTAATCGGCCACTTTCTTCGTCAGCGGGTGAACTTCTGTATCAATGAATACTATCATTTTGGTGGTCGTGGTTCACAAAGTGTCTTGTCGATGCTATATCTCCCTGATGCCTATTGATTTCAGGTATTCATACGTTCCGTCGTAGAACTCCGGCAGTCGCGTGGGGTCTTCGGGGAAACCTTCTGGTGTGAGCCGGCTGTTTCCTTTGGGAATGCAGATGATGATTCCCTGGCGGGCGTGGGTCAGCAGCACGCGATAGGCGTTGGGCATGTACTTCTGGTTCTCCTTGTTGTTTTCGGGATTCCACTTGTTCTTTCCGTTGAACTTGTAGAAACTCCAAGCGCCGTCGGCATATCGCAGGTCGGCATCCCAGAGCACGCAGGCGAAATCGAGCTCCAATCCCTGTACCTGTATGGTTTTCATAGAGTGCACGAGCAGCTTCTATAATAGTTGGAGTGGGGGTGTAGGGGCTGATAATCCAATTTTCTATTGTTCCGGAAACAGTTGCCCCGGCATGGGTCAGAATGCTTGCAACCAGCTCTTGAAGATGCTCTGCACCTGAAATAAGAGGATTGTAAATTTGGTCGTCATAGACCGACGGCTTGAACTCCGTAGTCGATGAAACGTGTCTGGTGGGAATAAGAATTGGCACTATGACCTTGTCGTGACTGAACCGATGGAAGTTTTTCAGGTCGAGGGCGTAATCCATTACCTGCTCAACATCGGCCTGGAGGGCATCCTTTTGGTTGACTTTAAATTCAAGGCAAAAGATGATGCCGCGAAGCAGTAGAACCACATCGATGCGCTTGCCCAAACGCGGTATCTCGTACTCAAAAATAATTTGTGCATCTTCCTCCTTCCAAGGTTGTAGCACATGTTGCAGAATCTCTATTTCACCCATCCATGCTTCATCGGTGGTGGTAAGTGTCTCGCCGTGATAGTTGTTATGGAGGGCGCCAAGAACCGCCAGGCGCTCCTGCTCCAGAAACTCCTTGAAAGTAGCTATGTATAAACATCTGTTCACCATACCGTTCACTTTTCCTTTGTGTCAAAAAGGCTCATCTTGATTATCCAACAAACGGGTTTGCTTTTGTTCCCTCACGAACAACAGGCTTTTATGAGACAAAGGTAGTGATTTCTTTCCAATTTCAAGCAGAGCGAAGTAATAAAATAACAAATCGCAGTTCGCGAAATGCAATTTTTGTTCTCAAATGTATGATTTTGACCAGCTTTGACCCCGATGAACAATTTTTCGGTTTCATTTTCTCCTTGGGATTCCACTCAAATGATAACGAGAAGTCATTCATTAGGTTGGAACCAAATGAGAACTTGGCCCCGAAATAGGGTCGAACTCAAACCAATTGTTTTCGCATTGTTTCCGCACAACAAAAAATCAGCAACTCGAATTTCTTCTAAGTTGCTGATTTTCAATGTGGACCAGCCAGGGCTTGAACCTGGGACCTCCAGATTATGAGTCTTTTCCATGGTGATTTTATGAAATTTCAAAAAATTCTAAATATCGGTAAATAAATAAGTTACAAATTTTGTGGTTTGCAGAAAATGTAGTAAATTTGCACCGAATTTAGAGGTCTATGTTCACCTCATGTTCACCAAAATATAGTTGGAAACATTGATAAATAAAGGGTTTAGCTATGCCAAAGAAGAAATTCATGTTCACCGAATCGGCTGATTTAGCCAATTTCAACTACAAGGGAATCTATGTGTCCCTTACTATTGATATACGCAAGTGGGCCGTTACAAAGAGAGATGAAGCTGGCCATCCGTTGGAGCACGACCAACTTCAGGAGTTGCCAATTGTTCTAAGAATAACCAAGGATTCCAAGCGTCTTTATTTGCCAATAGGTGAAAAATGCAAATGGAATGATTGGTTGGAAATGTGCAAGCACGAGCAAAGTACAAGAGTGAGAAGTGATTCCGAGAAACGCGCACAACTAAAGAAGCATATCACCAATCTGAAGCCAATAGTGTATGAGATGGCCGATGCTGGTACTTTTTCCCTTGCCCGGATCAAAGATAGGTACAATGGAATTTCAAATGACGATGTCACCATATACACTATTTGGGACGAGTATATTCAAGAGAAGAAGAATGAAGGAGAATTTGGGACGGCTGGTGTGGGCAAAGACACTCGGAATCGTTTTATTAGAGACAATGGTAGAGAGGTTAAGTTTTCTGAGATAAACTTTGATTTCGTACAAGATTGGGTGAGAAAGATGCAGAAGGCCAAATTGAGCACAACATATATCGGTATTAATCTACGCACTTTTCGTACTATGGTAAATAGAGCCATCAGAAAAGGTTATGTTAAAGGTAATACGGAGGAAATGTTCAAGGACTCTGGCTATAACCAAATGGAAAGCCGGAAGGATTGCTTTATGGCGGTGACAGTCTTTCAGCAGCTATATGAGTTTTGGGAGAAGGGTGAAGCAAAAGATGAGAATGGTAAGGAACTCTTTATTCCAAGGGATAAAAATGCGCTATTCCGCGACCTTGGCCTGTTTCTTTTTATGTATTTTGCCAATGGGCAGAATCTGGCGGACACACTTCGTTTGGAATATGATAACTGGTATTTTTCTTCACAAGGAAAACAACTGAGATTCCAAAGGCATAAGACAAAAGGTCGTACTAAAGGTGGCAGTGAAGTCATCTTCCCTGTTACGCCAGAGATACAGAAGATTCTTGACAGGTATGGCAACAAACCAAAACTGGGTGAACGCGTTTTCCCCATTTTGGACAAGTCTAAAACTCCAGAACAAGAGTTGTGGGTGATACAACGCTACAATAAATACATTCGCAAACATATGAAGAAAGTAGCCGCGCTATTGAAATTAGAGCAGACACCCACCTCAACTTGGGCGCGTCATAGTTTCGCAACAAATCTGAACAATTCTGGATGCGTTCCACGGGAATATATACAAAGTAGTATGGCACATAGCTCCAACAATGATATTACGTCAAAATATATTGGCTCATATCCGCTACCCAAGATGCAGGAGTATAATTCATATTTGCTAAAAATCCCACAAACCGTTAATAGCACGGAAGATTTGCTCAATATACTTAAAGCTATGAGCGAGGAGGAGCGTGCGGCACTGATGGAAGAGGCTTCTAAATAGGTTATAACTCGGCGCAATCTGGCAAAAAAGTCGAGATTGCGTCAACTTATAAAGCGTGGAACGGAACAAGTGGACATATTTGTGATGTTAAAAATGGAATAAGTGGGTATGCTTGCGGTGGCAAAATCGGAATAAGTTGGCAAAATTATTGCTAAAACTACGGAATAAGTGGATTTTTCTTTGCTGAATAAAGATTTTATTGTAATTTTGCAGCGGAATTTTAATGACATTGTTATGCTTGAACGTAAATTCACTTCATTCCTGGAAAGTTTCCTTTTGGAAGAGCCAAATAAGATTCTGCTCGTTAACGGTGCACGACAGATAGGTAAGTCTTACCTTATCCGTTATGTTGGTCAGAAGTTGTTTCGACATTTTGTTGAAATCAACCTCAAAGAAGACATCGAAGGCGATAAGGTTTTCGCTGATGTTCATACAACCACCGACCTCTATATGCGGTTGAGCAACTTCTATTCCTCCCCCTTGGGCGACAAAACCGATACGCTGGTTTTTTTGGATGAGATACAAAGCTATCCTCACTTGATGACGATGCTGAAGTTCCTCAACGGGGAATCGCGCTATCGTTTTATAGCAAGTGGTTCCCAGTTAGGTGTTGCTTTGTCGGAAACACCTTCTGTGCCCCTTGGAAGTGTGACTATTGAGCAGATGTATCCTCTTGACTTTGAGGAGTTCCTTTGGGCCACAGGTGTCGGCAAGGAATGGATAGAGAACATACGGGAACACTTCAGTCATGAAGAGCCCTTGGATGAGAGTACACATAACATTCTGTTGAAGCGTTTCCAATATTATCTGCTTGTAGGTGGGTTACCTGAAGCCATCAACAATTATCTGGCTGATCGGAATATGGTTCGCGTCAGGCAGACACATAGGGACATACACAATCTCTATCGCATTGACGCTTCACAATATGATGAGGAACATAAACTTAAGATTCGCAAGATTTACGACCTTATCCCCAGCATCTTGGAAAACAAGAAGAAGCGCGTTGTATATAAAAATATAGAAAACAAGAAAGGAAAAACTTTCTCCGATTATGCAGATGAGTTTGAATATCTAACCAACTCTGGCGTTGCTTTGGAAGTGTCTGCTATCAGCAATCCTCGTTTTCCTCTTGCTGAGTCTGATCAAAAGAAGCTGGTTAAACTCTATCTCAATGACGTGGGACTGTTGACGAATCTTCTGTATGGATTGAATGTGAATGCTGTTCTGCAAGACATCAAGAGCATCAATCTTGGTACAGTGTATGAGTCTGTGGTTGCTCAGGAACTTGCTGCACATGGCTTCAAATTGCATTATTATGATAACAAGAAAAAGGGTGAAGTGGATTTTCTTGTAGATGACCACGATAATTTGACGGTGCTTCCCTTAGAGATAAAATCAGGAAAGGACTATACTGATCATAGTGCGCTTACCAAATTCCTAGAAACGCCCGATTACGGTATAAATCATGCAATCGTCTTTTCTAATGAACGGGAGATTTTCAGAAAGAAAGGTGTCACTTACCTTCCTATATATTATATTATGTTTCTCCATAACGAGCATCGCGAAGAACCTGTAATACTACCCGAATTGGAAGCCATCTAATATATTGCGGATTCATGGAAGAGAAGATGCTATTAGAGTGGAAAGAAGCCCACGCAGAAGTCTATGCCAAGTTCAAGGAGGATTTGGAAGGACAGTTGCAGAAACCATACCATCAGAATATCTTAGACCTTGGCGATGGCAATGCAGAATCGCTGCAATCAGTCATTGTCAATCTTGCTGCCATGTCGTCGAAGGATGGCTTTGATATAGACAAGTTGTACGCGAAGGCTGTCGAGTCTGGTGATGCTTCTGTATATTGCTTGTGCTATTATTTTCTATTTGACAATGGTGAAGGCCGATTGGCTGATGCCATAGCGGATAAAGTCGAGAAGCCAGACGCACAGGAAATCTTCGAAGCCATCCAAGATTACAAGCGGTTCTACAAGCAGAACCGTAAACAGGAGGTAGCCGAGATAACGACAGATGAGCTGAACATTCTAACTCTTCGGCGTTGGCACTATGACCATCCAGAAGAATATAAGGAGTTTACGAATACGTTCCAAAAAGCCTACGATGGCGACATGACTTTCATCCAGACCAACTTCTTCTTCCTGATGGAGATGTTTTCAACCAAGGGCGTGAAAGGCATGATGAAAATCGTGGCTTCTCTGTTCCCTGGCAATAAGCACTACCAACAAAGTCTGATGGGGAGCGATGAGAACCCTTTGAAAGGTCGTTTGTCTGAAATGCTCGACTCTTCCCTCAACAATAAAGCTATCCGTGAGCGACTGCTTCACAAGAATCCTTATCTGTTTAGCCTTTACTATTGGATAATTTTCGACAACGGTTTCCTTCATGCTGCCGACCTCATATCCCAGACTTTCTTGAAACCCGAAAGCCCTTATTGGGAAAAACTTATCGGTAGGCGATGTGTGGAAGCCCTCATCGGTGCAAGTATTGACAAGGCCCGCTATTCAAAGGCACAGTGGAAGGAAGTAACCCAAAAACTGAAGAAAGGAGAGGCCAGGCAGGTCATAGATGTCGCCCTGTTAGAAGTGCAAGGGCGCAGAGGAAGGAAGAGCACCTATGTTCTCCTGGAAGAGATGCTGTCTACGGAACATGTCTCAATCTTGACGGATGAAATTCAAAAGTTATTGCAGGATTGGAAACAACTCGAAGATACAGACTCCATCCTGGCATACATCTTCGCAGCCTTGGTCAAAGGCAACTTGCTCTGCGGTGAGTACAACTACCGCACCTTCCATGCTGCCGTTCAGGAGAAATTCCCCGATTTCCATATCAACAAGGGCTATGACTGGGCAGAGGCTCTTTGCAATGCTGTTCTGTCTGATGATCTGAATTACAACATCAACATTTCTGAGGACCAAGTTAAACGAGGGCGTAGGTATGCTACCGACATAAAACTTCGATTGCTTTCATTGGTCAATCCCAATTTCGTATAAACTTTTAGAGATGTCCTGTTAGGGGCATCTTTTTCGTTGTAATCGGGGCCCGTTTGTTAAAAACAAGTCCCGATTTGTTAATTATACCTCGGCAGAAATCGTGCTGATTTTTGCCGAGGAAAGACCCCATGACATTACGATACCTTTGCGGCATGAAACTATTAAACGCGAAGATATGACTGGAAATTTCGTAATGCTTCAGATGGATGACCTCAGGCAGGTTGTCACTGAGATTGTAGAAGAGGTCTGCGCAAAGCGCGGCTTTTATGAGAAACCTTCCGAAGAAGAAGGCGAGTGGTTAACCCGCGAAGAGGTGTGCGACATGCTGCGCATCACCTACACGACGCTATGGCGAAAGGAGAACGAAGGTGTCATCAAGAAACACAAGATGGGCCGACGCAACCTCTATTCCAAGAAAGAGGTGATGGACATTTTCTCTTCCGCTATAGAAGGTGGTGATAACAAATGTAAGGAGGAGTGCCATGGATGACCCCATCATGTCTTTTGACGGAAATGGACAGCCAGATGTCCTTTCCCTCATTAACTCCGAGGCAGAGAAGGTGGAGCCTGCTAACAAGGTTTCACCCTCTCCTCCTGCCGTACAAGCACCAGCTCCTGAACTTCCAGAGTCTTTGCCGGCTCCTCCTGATCAACCCAAGGAAACGTCGCACCTGAAGGCATCGACCTTCGCGGAGCCAGTGCTACCTATTGATTGGTTGTCCGAACCTGTGCAGGAGTATATCCGTACTGTCTCAGAATCCTACGGATGTCCGCAAGAGTATGTAGTGGTTAACAGTCTCTTCACTGCTGGCCTCGCGGCAGGGAAAAAGGCGCAGCTCGTCACCAACCCTTATACGAATTACCCATGCGACTTTTTCTGCATGGTTGGTAAGCCCAGCCGAAACAAGACTGGTCCCCTCAAAGAAGTTACCCGTCCTTTACGCGAACAGGATAAAGCCAACTTTGCCAAGTACCAGGAAGAAAAAGCCGCTTATGACCAATGCAAGCATGAAGACAAAAGCTACAGCGGTGAGCAACCTGTATTCCACCAACGGATAGTCGGTGACAGTTCACCTGAATCCCGTAATGCCTTGCTTGCTCAGGGTGACATGATTGGAGTTGTGGCTGACGAACTGAAGTCGTTCATCGATTCCTTGGGGCGTTATTCCAAAGGTGGAAATGGCTCAGGGGCGGAGCTGTCACAATTGCTTTCCATTTGGTCAAACGTCGGCTTTGCTATTAACCGAAAGTCAGAAGAGACCAAACTGATTGATGATCCTGCCATGTGCATCAATGGCGGCATACAGCCTGAACTGCTCGGCAAGACCTTTGGCACAGATGCCTTGATGGATTCCGGCTTCACGCAACGATTCCTCTTTGCCTATCCCGACAAAGGCACATTTATTAGGCGGTGCGACCGCAAGTTCATGACACCAGAGATGCGCGAGAGCTGGACTGGTATCATTGGCAGACTATTCAACATGCAGCCGTTAACACTCCAATTGTCTCATGAGGCAGGACGACGTTACGCAGACTATGCCGATGCAAATGACATGAGGGCAGATGCGGAAGAGGATTGCTACATTGGCGGCATGATACAGAAGATGAACATCCATACGCTGCGCTTGGCTATCATGGCCCATCTGCTGTCCAACCATTGGAACGAGCCAGTTATCACGGCTGAAGGAATGGAACATGCCATCCGCATGGCCGACTACTTTACCCACATCCATATCGAGCGTATATATCCTTTGTTACGAGGCTCGGCGACCACACAACGTCTGATGACCAACGGTGACTTGCTACGTGCCGTCAATCGACAGTTCACAATCAAGTCGCAGAATGCCCTTGCCGAAGCTCTCGGTGTTTCTCAACAATATGTCAACAAAATATTAAAAGAACAATGATGGTTGTAGTTGTAGATGTCTGTAATAGCCTATGGATAAAGGGCGTAAGACAACAACTACCCTACAACCAAGGTGCTCTTATCTCCATCATGGAATCACATCTATATGGTTGTACCCTTGTTGTAGCATTAAGCCCCGTATTTACAAGACCTTAAGCCAAGCTACAACTACAACAACAAACTTAAATTTTGAATAACAATGAAAAGTATATTTGACACAAAGATTAGCTATTATAGAAACGTGGAAGACAATGTCGGCACGGAAATTTCCCTGCGCGACTTCCTCTTCAACGACCAGTACAAGGAACAGATTGAGTATATCCGTTCCATATCGGATGAAGATATACAAAAGCGCTTGAAGTTGCAACTGCCCGTGGCAACCATCTCAGGCACATTTGCTCCTACATGTAAAGCGGAAAACCTCGTAGCCCACTCGAACCTTCTCTGTATCGACATCGACAAGAAAGACAACATGGACGTTGGCTGGTTCGATGATCTGAAGCATGAGTGGCATAACATTCCCCAGATACTCTATGCGGGCCGCAGCATCCGTGGCAAAGGCTGGTTTTCCATCTTCCACATTGCCTATCCTGATAAGCATGAGGCTCAGTTCGAAGCGCTGAGACGTGACTTCGCCAACAGCGGAC
>JAFVHN010000097.1 GCA_017474515.1 Prevotella sp.
AAAAACAAAGAAAACCTTAACTCCCCAGAATAATGAAAAGAAACAAGACAGCAATCTTGCTGGCGGCCCTGGCCCTGCTGGCACCGGCCACCCTGCAGGCCGGCAAGTTCAAGAACTTCAAGGTGTCAACCTACATCCGCGCACAGGACGTGGCACGCATGGACGACGACAAGTTCCTCAAATCAACATGGGAAACGGTAAGCACACAGGTGGACCTCGACAAAATCTACATTGAAACCCACCGCGACGCCTTCACCGTGCCCGAAAAAACCATCAAGAAGGTGAAGGACTTCTTCCTGAAAAAAGGCCTTGAAGTGGGCGGTGGCATCACCTACACGCGCTCAGAGCCCACCGATTTCGAGACCTACAGCTACGCACGACCCGACGAGCGCCAGCAGGTCAAGCAGGTGGCGGAATACACGGCGCGCCTCTTCGACGACTTCATCCTCGACGACTTCTTTTTCATCGACCTGAAAAACGACGACGAGATAGCGGCCAAGGGAAACATGAGCTGGACGGAATACCGCCTGAAACTCATGGCAGAGGCCGGACGCGAACTGGTGGTGAACCCCGCCAAGGCCGTCAACCCCAAGGTGAAAGTCATCGTGAAATACCCCAACTGGTATGACCATTTCCACGGCCTGGGCTTCAACCTTGAGGAAGAGCCCACCTATTTCGACGGCATCTGGACGGGCACCGAAACCCGCGACCCGGCATCGGCGCAGCATCTGCAGAACTACCTGAGCTACAACGTGGTGAGATATTTCGACAACATCGCCCCCGGGAAAAACGGCGGAGGATGGGTGGACGCCGGAGGCATTCAGATGAGCATGGACCGCTACGCCGAGCAACTGCACCTCACCATGCTTTCGCGAACGCCCGAAATCATCCTGTGGAACTATATGCAGCTCTGCGACGTGAAAATCACCGCCGCCATGCGCGCCCCGTGGCAAGACCTTGGCAACAACAGCTTCCGCTACGACGAAATGGTGGCGCCCTTCACCAAGGACGGCAAGACCATTACGCCCACCACCATGGCGCGTTTCGCCAACGTCACCCTCCACCAGACCGACAAGCTGGTGGGCATGCTGGGAAAGCCCGTCGGACTGGCCTCCTACAAGCCCTACCACTCCTCGGGCGAGGACTTCCTGCAGAACTATCTCGGCATGATAGGGCTGCCCATGGACATCCATCCGCAGTGGGCCGACGGCAGGCAGCAGCTACTGCTCACCCAGCAGGCCGCCAAGGACCCCATGCTCGTGGAGAAAATCAAAAGCCAGCTACGGGGCGGCGGCGACGTCATCATCACCACCGGACTGCTGAAAGCCATCAAAGACCGGCTGGCCGACGTCGTAGAACTCTATTGCGGCGACCTCAAGGCCATCGTCAGCGACTTCGGATGGGCGGGAAAGGCGCAGCGCGAATTTATCATCCCGCAGGTGAAATATTTCACCAACGACGCGTGGGAGGTGGTCAGCGCCGGACGGCCCCTCACCCAGGGCGTGTCGGGATTCCCCATCCTCCTGCGCGACACCTATTCCAAGGGCATCCTCTTTGTGCTCACCATCCCCGACGATTTCGGAAACCTCTACGACTTCCCCGAAGCTGCGCTTAACATCATCCGCCGAGCCATGAGCAAGGACGTGGGGGCATATATCGAGGGACCGTCGAAGGTGGCCCTGTTCCCCTACGACAACCACACCATGGTGGTGGAAAACTTCAACGACCAAGCCGTCAACATCCGCGTGGTAGTGGGCAGCAAGGTGAACGCCCTGCGCAACCTCCTTACCGGCGACACCCTGCAGCCCATGGAGAAGCCCGCCACCACCTTCCGCAACAGGTTCTACGGCTATGCCGAGAACGCCACCGTCTTCAGCCTCCAGCTCCCCGCGCACAGCTACGTCGGCCTGGCCTATTAAAAACTGTCACCGCGTTCACCTTCCACACAACCCCGTTTTCTTTTTTCAACATCTTATGAACAATCCCTTAAGAAACATCTTGGCAGCGGCCCTGCTCACCGCCTGTGCCGCAACGGCCACGGCGCAACGCTACCCCACCCGCCTGCTCGACCATGAGCCGCAAATCACGGCCATCATCAACGGCATGACGCTCGAAGAGAAAATCGCCATGCTCCACGGCAAGAACATGTTCTCCTCCGAGGGCATACCGCGGCTCAACATCGCCGACATGGAATATGCCGACGGCCCCTTCGGCATCCGCGAGGAAATGGAGCCCCACTCCTGGAACTCGGCCCACCTCACCACCGACTCTGCAACCTTCTTTCCCACGGGGTCGGCACTGGCCGCCACATGGAGCACCGAGTGGGCATACGCCTACGGACGGGCCATGAGCCGCGAGGCACGACTGCGGGGAAAAGACATGATTCTGGGCCCTGCCATCAACATTCAGCGCATACCGACCGGCGGCCGCACCTACGAATACCTGAGCGAGGACCCGCTGCTCAGCGGACTGCTCGCCGCTGCCTATACGCGGGGGGCGCAGGACGACGGCACCGCCGTATGCCTCAAGCATTTCGCCCTCAACAACCAAGAAGACTACAGAGGCTTCGTCGATGTGCGCATCTCCGACCGCGCCATGCACGAAATCTACCTCAAGCCCTTCGAGATGGCCGTCCGCGAGGGCGACGCCTGGGGCATCATGGCCGCCTATAACAAGGTGAACGGGCGGTGGTGCTCTGAGAACGCCCAACTGCTCACCACCATCCTGCGCCGCCAATGGCAATTCCCCGGCATGGTCATCAGCGACTGGGGCGGCGTCCATTCCACCGTCGATGCCGTCACCGCGGGCATGAACGTCGAGATGCCCGGCAGCCGCTACTTCGGGCAGGCCCTGCTCGACTCCGTCAGGGCGGGCACCGTCAGCGAGGACGTCATCAACCAGCGCGTCAGGGAGATTCTGCGCGTGAGGATGGCCGTGGAGCCCGTCGCCAAGGACGTGGCCAACCGCACGCCCGTGGGCAATGCCCCCGAAATGGAAGTCGCCCTGCAGGTGGCGCGGCGCGCCATCGTCCTGCTGAAGAACGACGGCCTGCTGCCCCTCGACCTCCGTCGCGTGCGGCGCATCGCCGTCATCGGCGAGAACGCCGTCACCCCCATGGCCCTCGGCGGCGTGGGTGCCGGCGTGAAGACGCGCCGCGAGGTCACGCCCCTCGACGGTCTGCGTGCCCTCCTCCCCCCGCAGGTGAAAATCACCTACGCCCCCGGTTACAAAAGCTACGACCGCGCCAGCCGCGACCAGCACCTCAGCCCCCAGCAGGCCGGCGACGCGAAGCTCGTGGCACAGGCCGTGAAAGCGGCGCGGCAGGCCGACCTCGTCATCTTCTTCGCCGGCGACAACCGCGAGGTGGAGACCGAGGGCTCCGACCGCAAGTCCATCACGCTGCCCTCCGGCCAGGATGCCCTCGCCAGGGCCCTCGCCGCGTCCCGCCGGCCCGTTGTCACCGTCCTCGTGGCCGGCGGCCCCGTCGATGTCACCGCCGTCGAGGAATCATCAGGCGCCCTCCTCGTCTCGTGGTTCAACGGCTCCATGGGCGGCACGGCGCTCGCCGAGGTGCTCACCGGAGCAGTGGCACCTTCGGGAAAACTCCCCATGAGCTGGCCGCGTCGGCTCGGCGACGTGCCCGCCTACGCCCTCGGCACCTATCCCCAGCAGGTGGAAAACAGCCAGGGCGACATCTTCGTCGGCCTCGTCAACAACCGTCGCGGCGACCGCAGCCGCCAGCAGCTCCTCGCCCCCTACGCCGAGGAAAGCCTCGTCGGCTACCGCTGGTACGACGGCAGGGACCAGGCCCCCGCCTACCCCTTCGGCCACGGCCTCTCCTACGCCACCTTCCGTTACAGCGCCCCCGATGCCGTGGCCACCGCCGACGGCATCGACGTACATTTCACCCTCACCAACACCTCCGCCGTGGACGGCGAGGAGGTGGCGCAGGTCTATGTCTCGCGGCCCCAGTCAGCCATCGAAAGGCCCGTGAAGGAGCTGAAAGCCTTCCGCCGCGTCGCCCTCAAGGCCGGCGAGCAGCAGCGCGTCACCGTCACCATCCGCCGCGCCGACCTCTGCCACTGGGACGAGCAGGCGCAGACATGGATGCTCGAGCCCGGAAGCCTCAACATCCTCATCGGAGGATCATCGGCAGACCTCCCGCTCAGCATAACCGCAAACTGCATGTAGGGGAGAATGCGTATTACAAGCATACATAACACACACAAAACGTACAACGGGGGACTCCATTATTATAGGAGTCCCCCGATTTTCTTCACACGATTGACAACGCACGGCAGGAGGAGGGAGCAAAGAAAGACTGGGAAACGTGTTGCTCTCATCTGTCATTTGTCATTTAGCGCAGCACCCATTTTGTCAAGATTTTTCAAAGATTTTTGGTCGTCCCAATAGGTCTGGCCGCAAATTTCGGGGAGAGAAACGCCAATTTGAGGGGAGAGAATTGGCAAATCTCTCGCAGAGATTTGCCGTCAAACTCCGACTAATTTTCAAGCCATTGAAATTCAATAACTTACAAAAATGGCACAAAATAGTCATATTTTGTCAAATATTTTTACCAATTTTACCCCATGTCGCTATCCGCCACAGAATGAAGAAAACATGTGCTTTGAGCACATGCAAGAGCCCTATGAAGAACTTATCAGCGACTTCGGCGAGCATAGCATTCTTTATGTCGGAAAACGGCGAGCGCTTTCAATGGTAGTGTAAAATAGTGGTGTCAAAATACAAAAATCAAGAAATTTGCAAAGAACAATTAAAACCCTGCATAAACCATTGTAAATCAATACAAAAAAAAGCCCCAAACCGAAGTTTGAGGCTCTACAAATCGTTTGAAACGGGCTAAAAAGCCCTATTATTACTCCCACTCAATGGTCGAAGGTGGTTTTGATGAGATGTCGTAGCATACTCGGTTGACTCCCTTGACTTTGTTGATGATCTCGTTGGAGACGCGGGCCATGAAGTCGTAGGGGAGGTGTGCCCAGTCGGCTGTCATGGCGTCGGTGCTGGTGACGGCGCGTAGGGCTACGGGGTGCTCGTATGTGCGCTCGTCGCCCATGACGCCTACGCTCCTTACGGTGGAGAGGAGTACGGCGCCGGCCTGCCATATCTGGTCGTAGAGGGACACTTCTATCTCTCCGTCGGTCATGGTGGCGGGAACTCCGGCGGCGAGAACTCGCCGCGCCTCCTCGCCGGAGAGGCGTGTGGTATAGTGGCGCAGGCCCTGTATGTAGATATCGTCGGCATCCTGCAGGATGCGCACCTTCTCGGGGGTGATATCGCCGAGGATGCGTACGGCGAGACCCGGGCCTGGGAAGGGGTGGCGCGTGATGAGGTGCTCGGGCATGTTGAGCTGTCGCCCTACGCGCCGCACTTCGTCCTTGAACAGCCATTTGAGGGGTTCGCAGAGTTGGAGGTGCATCTGCTCGGGGAGCCCGCCGACATTATGGTGGCTCTTGATGACCTTGCCGGTGATATTGAGGCTCTCGATGCGGTCGGGGTAGATGGTGCCCTGTGCGAGCCATTTGGCATCGGTGATTTTGCGGGCCTCGGCATTGAACACTTCTATGAAGTCGCGACCGATAATCTTACGTTTCTGCTCGGGGTCGGTGACGCCGGCGAGGTCGGCGAAGAACTGCCGGGAGGCATCGACACCGATAACGTTGAGCCCGAGGCCCCGGTAGTCGCGCATGACCTGTGAGAACTCGTTTTTGCGCAGCATGCCGTGATCGACGAAGATGCAGGTGAGGCGGTCGCCAACGGCGCGGTGGAGGAGTACGGCGGCGACGGAGGAATCGACACCTCCTGAGAGTCCGAGGATGACGCGGTCGTCGCCAAGCTGTTCGCGGAGCTCTGCGACGGTGGTATCGACGAAGGAGGCGGCGCTCCAGTCCTGTCGCGAGCGGCAGATATCGACGACAAAGTTCCTGAGGAGGAGGGCGCCCTGCTCGGTGTGAAAGACCTCGGGGTGGAACTGCACGGCATAGACGTCGCGCGGGCCGGCATAGGCGGCATAGTGGACATCGGCGGTGGAGGCGATGCAATGATAGCCGAGAGGGATGGCGGTGATGGTGTCGCCATGGCTCATCCATACCTGCGAGGGGGTGCGGAAACCGCGGAAGAGGGGGTTGGTGGTGTCGATGTACTGGAGGTGTGCACGGCCGTATTCGCGTGAGCCGGCACGCTCTACCTTGCCGCCGCCCATGAAGGAGAGGAGCTGGGCTCCGTAGCAAATGGCGAGGACGGGGAGGCGGCCCATGAACTGGGAGAGGTCAACACGGAAGGACTCGGGGTCGTGGACGGAGAAGGGGGAGCCGCTGAGGATGACGCCGATGACGGTGGGGTCGTCTTTCGGGAACTTGTTGTAGGGGAGGATCTCGCAGAAGGTGTCGAGTTCGCGGACACGGCGGCCGATGAGCTGGGTGGTCTGGGAGCCGAAGTCGAGGATGATGATTTTCTGTTGTGTCATTTATTATGGAAAGTTATTGAAGAGTGAAGGCCCCCTCTAATCCCCCCTTTTGGGGAAGACGTAAGGGCTGCGGGTGGGCTTTTTTGAAACTAATTGGAACGAATTACAGCTAATTATATTCACAAATTAAAACGAATGATTTTTATTTTTGAAACAAATAACAACTAATTTATGTGAAGAGTGAAGCCCCCTAATCCCCCCTTGGGGGGAAGACGTAAGAGCATTGGGCTCCCCTCCTTACGGGAGGGGCTGGGGGTGGGCCACTAATTCATAACTAAAATGTCTTTATCATTTGTCATTTATCATTTATCGCAGCGCAAGAATTGGTTGGCTCGTTCGAGGGTGTCGAGCTTTCCCACGTCGAGGAGGCGGAGGTCTTCTTTCACCACGCCACGGATGGGGGCGCGGTGGCAATGCTTGAGGTAGAAGTCCATGATGGGGAAACGGGGCGGGCAGTCGTCCATCAGCGGGAACAGGGAGGGCGAGAACACATGGATGCCGCTGAAGGCGTACTTGCGGCAGGCGGCGACATCGAGATGGGGGAAGGGCGTTTTCACCTCGGCGGTATCGACGTTCGTCCAGCCCACGAGCTGCATGTCGTGGCCGAAGAGGAGGTAGCGGCTGGTGGGCCTGCTGCTCACCACGAGGAGTGCGCCGGGGTTGTCGAGGCTCTCGGCCTGCGTCATGAGCGCTGCCAGGTCCACATTGCTCAGGATGTCAACATTATGTATGAGGATGGGGTACTGGGGCGAGAAGAGGTGGCGGGCTTTCCTGATGCCGCCGCCCGTTTCGAGGAGCTGGCCCGTTTCGTCGCTGACGTGGACGTCGATGCCGAAATCGTTGGCGGCGAGGTAGTCGATGATCTGCCGCGAGAAATGGTGGACGTTGACCACCACGCGCTGGAAGCCGGCGGCCTTCAGCTTGGTGAGCACATGCCACAGCAGCGGGTGCCCGCCGACAGGCACCAGGGCCTTGGGCATGCGGTCGGTGAGGGGCTTCAGGCGCGTGCCCAGACCGGCGGCGAAAATCATGGCTTGTTTCATTGTATGAGGGTGATTTCTACGGTTGTTGATGCCCTGAACGGTATGTGTTCAGAACGTATAGGATGGGCATTCCGATCAAGAGCACGAGGGAGGAGGCCGCTATGATGATAAGCCAATCGGCCAGGGAAAGGGGGACGGTGTTGAACATCCGTCCGCCGCACTGCACGATGAGCACCTGTCCGACGAGCACGATGAGAACAATGGTATTGAAGCCCCAGCTACGTTTGAAGCTGAAGAATTTGCGGGTGAGGTAGGCCCGCACGTTGAACAGGTTCCAGAACTGCAGGGCCACGAAGATGGTGAAGAAGAGCGACAACTCGTAGCTGCTGAGCCCGCCGGAGGGTTCCCACGATGGGGTGAAGAGGTCGGTCATGGAACGAATGTCGTCATGCTCGAAGCGGTGGAGCAAGGCCAGCAGAATGACGGAGAACACGCCGCCCATGATAAGGACGAAAGCCCCCATGGCCTTGGTGATGATAAACGCCTTGCGGTCGCGCGGCTTGTCGGCCATCACGGCGTGGGAGGGCGGCAGCGATGCCAGGGCCATGGCGGCGAAGGTGTCCATGATGAGGTTCACCCACAGCATCTGCGTGACCGTCAGCGGCGACTGCTTGTCCATGAACGCTCCGCAGAGAACCACGAGGCAGGCCACCACGTTGACGGTCATCTGGAAGATAATGAATTTCTGGATGTTACGGTAGAGGGAGCGCCCCCACATGACGGCCCTTCCGATGCTGCCGAAGGAGTTGTCGATGATGGTAATGTCGCTGGCCTCCTTGGCCACCGACGTACCGTCGCCCATCGACAGCCCCACATGTGCGGCCTTCAATGCCGGTGCGTCGTTGGTGCCGTCGCCGGTGACGGCCACCACCTGTCCGCGTGAGCGTAGGGCTTCCACCAGCCGTTTTTTGTCCAAAGGTCGGGCTCGCGACACCACTTTCAGCGCGGCGGCTCTTTGTGCAAGCTGCTCGTCGGACAACGCGGCCAACTGGGGACCTGTGATGAGCGCCTGCGCGGGGTCGTCGCCGTCGTGCCACAGTCCTATTTGCCGCGCTATTTCCACGGCGGTGCCCGAGGTGTCGCCGGTAACAATTTTCACGTCGATGCCGGCATGCAGGCACTCGCTGACCGCCGCGGGCACTTCGGGGCGCACGGGGTCGGAGATGGCCACCAATCCGAGGAACGTCAGCCTCTCGGTGAGCAATTTCTTGCTGTCGAAACACGGGCGGTCGTCATCGACGGGCATATAGGCCAAGGCGAGGGTGCGCATGGCCTTCTGCTGATAGGCGGAAAGTTGGCGGTTGGCCTGCGAACGCTCTTCGGAGGTCATCGCGCCGCAGAACGTCATGACGATTTCGGGAGCGCCCTTCACGAAGAGCACCCGTTTGCCGTGAGCGGCCTGCGAAACAACCAGCGTGGCCATGTATTTGCGGTCAGTGGAGAAGGGCAACTGAGAGACCACCTGTGCGCCCCTTCTCAACGGCCGGTAGTCGATGCCTTTTTGCCAGAGCCACACGAGCAGTGCGCCCTCGGTGGGGTTGCCCAGCACTTCGGGTTGCGCCTTGTCGGTGTCGAGCGATGCCGTGCTGTTGACGGCAATGCCCTCGGCCACCATGGCGAGAAGGTCGTCGCCCTGCGGGAGGGTTGTTTCGGCCACGCGCATCTGGTTTTGCGTCAGCGTGCCCGTCTTGTCGGTACATATCACCGTTGCGGCGCCCATTGTTTCGCAGGCGTGCATTTTCCTCACCAGGTTGTTGGTTTTCAACATTCGGCGCATGCTGTAGGCCAGGCTCAGCGTGACGGCCATGGGAAGGCCTTCAGGCACCGCCACCACGATAAGCGTGACGGCTATCATAATGGTTTCCAAGAGGTATGACAGGAAAGCCACCCATTCAAAATCTTCCGTCGTAAGAAACAGGATGAGCCTTCCCACCACCACCAGCGATGCCACGCCATAGCTTGCCCATGTGATGACCTTTCCCAGGCGGTCGAGCTGTTCGTTCAGCGGTGTCCGCACGCTGTCGTCGAGCCGTGCGGCTTCCATCACCTTGCCGTTTTCGGTGGCGTCGCCCACCGCCGTCACCTGCATCACGCCATGGCCTTCCATGAGTTTCGTGCCACGCAGCACGCAGTCGGTGGGGAAGGTGGCCTCGGTGTCGGCATCTTGCGGCCGCGTGCTTTTATGGCAGATGGGCTCGCCCGTCAGCGACGACTCGTCAACGCTCATGGCCACGGCCTCCATTAGCTGTCCGTCGGCGGGCACCTCCTCGCCGGTGTTCAGGATGACGATGTCGCCCACCACCACTTCACGGCGCGGTATTCGGGTGGCGTGGCCGTCGCGGATGACAAAGACGGGCTCCTCGTCGCCCAGTTGGTTGAGCAGGTTGAACTCGCGCTCGGCCTTTTGTTCAAAAATAAAAGCCAGTCCCGTGGCAAGAATGATGGCCACGAAGATGCCCGTGGGCTCCAGGAAAGCCTCTCCGCCCTTGCCAAGGCCCGAATATTCATAGATGGAGATGCCTATCGACAAGAGGCCGGCCACGAGGAGGACGACAATCAGCGGGTCGCGGAATTTCTCGGCGAACTTGCGCCACCAAGGGGTCTTCGGCGGCGGGGTGAGCACGTTCTCGCCATGTTTCAGGCGGCTGGCCAGCACTTCGTCGTGCGACAAACCCCGGAAGCGCTTTTCACTGTCGCAGTTGTTGTTATTTGTCATAGCCTTTCATTCCAGCGTCTATAATGGACGATTCTTTTCATTTACACACTTTTTGCGGGAAACACCTGGTTGATGCCTTGTTCCCTGTGGCACACCCTCACTTCCACACCATATTTATTATGTATGTGCTCTGCCAAATGCTGGGCAGAATAAACCGAGCGGTGCTGGCCGCCCGTACACCCGAAGCAGAACATCAGCGACGTGAAGCCCCGCTGGATATATCGCGCCACATGGGCGTCGGCCAGACGATAGACACTCTCAAGGAAAGTGAGAATCTCGCCGTCGTCTTCAAGAAAGCGCACCACCGGCTCATCGAGGCCCGTCAACTGCTTATAAGGCTCGTAGCGGCCGGGGTTATGGGTTGAGCGGCAGTCGAACACATAACCGCCGCCGTTGCCGCTCTCGTCTTCGGGAATGCCCTTGCGATAGGAGAAACTGAAGATGCGGACTACCAGCGCACCGCTGTTGTCATATTTGGAATAGGTGGCAGGACCGTCCTTGGGATGGGCCTGATAGACATTCACCGGAGTGATCTTATAGCCGTCGGTGCGCGTGGGCACCGCCTCGCTGAGCTGCACAAATTGCGGCAACTCACACATCTGGCGCAGCATGTCGGCCATGTAGGGATAACGGTCGGGAAGCAGCGAGATGCCCGAGAACTGCATCGTTGTGCCCGATACGTTCATGCCAGGCGACGAAATGCCCAGCAATTCACGCAGATTCTCGATGGCCGGCGGTATGCTCTCGATGAAATGTTTCTTGCGCTCGAAATAGCCACGGAAACCGTAGGCACCGAGCACCTGCAACGTGCGGAAGAGCACAAACAGCGACAGGCGTTCCACGAAATGCCGCTTCGTGGGCACCTCGGTATAGTTTTTCAGCGACTGGTAATATTCGTAAATCAGTTCGCGGCGCAACTTGTTTGGATAAAGGGCCGAGGCCTGCCAGAGAAACGATGCGAGGTCGTAATAATAGGGACCTTTGCGGCCGCCCTGGAAGTCGATGAAATAGGGGGTGTAAGCGCTCAACCCCTCCCCTGCCCCGCTCTCGGCTTTCAGCATCACATTGCGGGCCTGGAAGTCGCGGTAGAGGAAACTCTCGCAAGGCTCGGAAGTGAGGTCCTTGGCAAAGAGGCGGAAATTGGCCTCCAACTTCAGCTCGTGGAAATCAAGGCCAGTGGGTTTCAGGAAACAATACTTAAAGTAGTTGAGGTCGAAGAGCACGCCGTCAACATCAAATTCCGGCTGCGGATAACAACAACTCCAGTCGAGGCCGCGGGCACCACGTATTTGGAAGTTCGGCAACTCGCGCACCACGCGCTTCAACAGGTTCTTCTCTTCCTGGTTATAACGGCCACCGGCTTCACGTCCGCCCTTGATGGCATCAAACAACGACACGCTTCCCAAATCCTCCTGCAGGTAGCGCAACATGTCGGCATCGACGGCCAACACACGCGGCACGGGCAACTGGCGCTGCTCGAAATGGCGGGCCAGCGTTACAAAGGCATGGTCTTCGTCGCGGCTCGTGCCCACCACGCCCACCACGCTGCCACCCTGATCATCGGAAAGCCGGTAATAGGCGCGGTTGCTGCCGGCGGCCGGAAGGGCCACAACATTGGCCGGCTCCGCTCCGCACCACCTTTTATATAATTCTATTAACTTCTCCATAAAAAAAGGAGCTGAGGCGAGGAACTTGATGCCCTACTCCCTCAGACGGGCACAAAGGTACAAAAACAGAGACGAAAAACCAAGGTTTTAACAAATAAAAAGAAATCCTTTCAGAAGTAATCATTGTTTTTAAAACCAATTCCCCATCATTTATTAGTTGTTCAAGTTTCGCATTCGCTCAACTTCTTGGAGTTACAGGAGTACAGGAGTTACAGGAGTTCAGACAATAGTTCTGAAGGTCCCCTTTTCGTCAGTATGCAGAGGTTGGAAGTATTGTCTGAACTCCTGAACTCCTGTAACTCCTGAACTCCATCAACTTGAGAAAGTTGAGTTAGTTGTTATTCGTGGAAATAATTAGTTCCAATTTGCTGCAATTCGTTTCAAAAAGAAAGCCCACCCATGCCCCTCCCGTAAGGAGGGGAGCCTAATGGCCGTACGTCTTCCCCCAAGGGGGGGGGATTAGAGGGGGCCTTATTCTTCACTTTTAAAAAAGTGGTAATTAGTTCCAATTCGTTTCAAAACAAGCTCTCCTTTTCTTTCAAATAACAATCAATCTATTTCATTTCAAAAATGGAGTCCACTCATCACGAGTGAACTCCATTCCATCGATATTGTATGATAAAACGAATATGTTTCCATCAGTAGTCGAGGTCGTCGTCCCAGTCTCCCCAGAGGCCACCTTTACTTCGGTTACCACCACCTCCGGAGCCTTGTCCATGGCCGCCATAGGGGTCGGTGTCGTCATGGGATTCTCCCACAGTGCCGGGCAAGCCATTGTCATTATCACAATCCGACTCCGAGGCGGTGGAATCAATTCTTAACTACGATTTTTCGACCATTATTGACATAGATACCATTTGGCAGGGATGAGAGAGCGGAGAGATCATGTGCGACCAATCGTCCATCCAACGTGTAGATAGTTGAAGAAGAAGCCGTAGAAACATCGACGGCTGTCTGAACGCCCGTTGCAATACCAATGATAGGGTTCAGCAAGTCATCAAGTGCCTGCAAGTCATTTTCATCAACAACACCATCTGCGTTAACATCACCAAGGTAGAAGTTCTTCAGGCTCACCTCTTCACCGTCAAGATACTGAGTCAACAGTGTCACATCAAGGTGATTGACAGAACCGTCGGCATTGACATCCCCTAATTCATAATAATTGGCAAAGCGTGACCATCCACTTTCTGCCTTGTAGGCTTCTATCGACCCGTAAGGAACGACGAGTTGACAGTCGTCATATATGTAATAGAATGCGAAATTGTTAATCAGGGCAGGTGTCACCGCATAGGAGAACACCCAGAGGTCACCCTTTGGGAAAAACATGCCCGACGAAGGTTCCGCATTGGTGTAAGGATCTACAGCCATCGATTTCATATACGAGAGTGTCGTTGGAAGCAGCATAGTGTGAATGGGGCCTGAGAACGAATTCCAACCAACAATTTCCACCCCTTCCTCAAGGATGACTGCTGTCAGTTGGCTGCACGAGTAGAAAGCGTAGTTACAAATCTCCAACACAGTTCCAGGTATGTGCAGTTCGCCGCTGATGCTGCTCTCACTGAAAGCGTACATGCCAATCTTCGTTACAGTCTCAGGAAAGGCAACAGTCTGGATGGTACTCTTATAGAAAGCAGAATCGACGATTTCTGTCAGTCCAGTAAAATACTGCAACTCCTCAAAAGAAGCAATGTTCTTGTTCTCACGAAACACGCTGCCCAACCCGGTAACTGCGGCAGCCTCGGTCATACTCAGCTCACCGTCGCCGTCATCATCCCAGTTTGCCACGCACAAAGCCTTCACTTGGCTGTCGCGAAAGTCTATCGTTTCCACGATGTCACCATTCTCGCCTTCTGCATGCAATAGGCACACGGAACAAAGAGCAATAATTATGGCTATTGTCTTTTTGTTCATTCTATTACTTTTCAGAAGACTGCTGAAATCTTCCCCTCTGTAAAGAGACAAAGTTCAGCAGTCTTCTCTATAGTCAAATATCGCTATCAAGATCTTCTCCCCAAAGCTCTATTGATGAACTTTTGGCATCTGCATTGGGATCGGGATTGTCGGGGTCAAGCGGATTAGGATCGTCACCTTCGTGCCATTGAGTTCCTCCGCCTGAAGCGGCAATCATTGAAATAAGACTGGCAGCAACCACTACCGTTTCCGGCTTGATATATACACGCTTCATAATGCTCTTTTCTATCTTCGATTATTTTACGACATATTTCTTGCCATTGACGATATACAAGCCTTTGGCGAGACCCTCTAAGGACGTGCCCATCACCTTACCGTTGATGTTGTACACCTTGCCGTTGACAGGCGCTAAAACGGTGCTCTCGCCGTCGATGCACTGAATGGCCGATATCTCATTGCCGTCCTCATCATACTCCGTGACACCATCGTCGAAGGAGAACGAGTACGTCTTGGCACCCTGCATCTTGTCGAAGTCGTCGTCGTCGCGGCCATTGAGGAACCGAAGTTCGAAGTTCCAGTTCAGGAGGTCATTCGTACCTGTCTGGACTTTGGGGAATTTCGAGTTGATGAAATCGCGGAACCTGCCACCCATGTGCTGTTTAAACACGACCGGCGATGTCTCTATAAAATTGTATCCTTCTGTTCCTTCGGCAGGACCCTCAGTCACAGCTTCTTCCTCAAGTTCCGGAGTTGCCATAATGATGCACTTGTAGGGATCCCAAGTGTAATTCTTGGATGTGTCGGTGTAGCGATACCACTTGCCCTTGCTCATATAGATGCAGTACTCGGGCAAAGACTGCTGCCAGAACTGGCCCACCATGGCGTAGTTGTAGTGGTATGCCTTGCCATTCTCGTTATATTCCAAATAATCGGCATTTTCACCATATTTCAGTGCACGCACCTTGTGGTCCTCGTAAGGAATAGCGAATCTCAAAGTAACCAAAGCTTCATTTTGGCCATTAACGAGTTGCTCATACCGTCCATACTGTTTGTCTTCCACGCAGGAGGCATCCTTTCCGAACTGGTCTCCATAGCGGGTCATGATATACTTTCCGAGATTCTGACCCTTGATCTTGTTTGCGTCGCCGGCACGGCGGTAAGCCTTGATGATATAGGGGCGTCCACCCACCAAACAACGGTCGGTTTTTGTTGCGGTAGCAGCATCAACGAGACTTTGCCCATTACTATTGGCTGACAGGTCGCTGAAATTAAGGAACTGTGCCTTCGTACCATTCCAAAGATTATCAGTCAGGTAGAATCTCACATGATTGTATGATTCGTTGCCACTGGCCTTCTGACGTGTCACTCCGGTCAACTGGCGGATGTCGGGCATGATGCCATTTCCAAATTTATCGTTAGTGACCTCCTCTGTTGTTTCCACGCCTTCGACTTTGTGAGTCACTTTGCAAGTCACCTTGTCGGTGCTTGCAGGCACGCCCAGCATCTCCAGCACCTGGCTCACGGTCATGTCAAACGGGATACAGAAGGTGTACCAGTCGGTTTGCACATATTCGCGTACGATCTTATCGTCCTCGATGTCGATGATCTCATCGGGCTCCACATAAGTGGCAATAGAAAGAATAAACTCATGCCAGCCTACATATTTGGGATAGAACGCCTCTCGTTCGCCTACAGGGTTACCTATTGAAATCAAATGTGCATCTCCCCCCACTTGATAAGACAAATCAGGATAATCTTCCCATATATAACCTGCCAAAGCCATGTTGCGAGAACCTAACAACTCACCTTGATCAGGCCAAACGAGAGGATTGCCATTGGCGTCCACTGCACCAGTCTGGTCTTTCTTCGAATAGTCTCTGGTGGGGTCGGTATATTTTGACACCAAATCTGCATAACTTTTTTCTTTGTCACCCTTAGCGTTGTCGTACGACTCCTGACTTGGGAAATGAAGAACGGCAATATGATTTGTACCATTGATATACTTTTCGCGGCAATAAATTCCGTCATTCATACCGCCTTGACCATATACAATGTCAGCATGGAATGTATGGGCATAGCACACGGGAACTTCCATGGCCAAGCAATAGACATCCGTAACACCTACAGTCTGTGGGAAGACAGCAATACTCTCAGATTGATTAGCCTCTCCAAGCTCATTGATGTTAGCAGAGAGCGTATAGGTCTTCGGACCGTTGTCAATCAGGGCATGGCTGGCATCTTCGGTCGTGATGTGGTCAATGCCAGATTCCCAGAAAGCAGCCCATCTGATCTTCTCATAGTTATATGGTATGTGGAGGTTGGTCAGAGATTTAATACCGTATAAGCAATAAGAAGGAATTTCTTTCATTCGAGGATCGGTAGGCAGTATTACTTCTGTGAGCACTTTCGACTGGTTGAAGCCGGCGCCGGGATGTCCGGCACTTTCGTTTCCTAATCGCATATCGTCAATATTTGGGAAATATGCGCTCGACAGATCGATAGAGGTAATCGTTGAGTATTCACCTTTCAGGCCACTGGTATCGCCTTTAGTGGAAATGTCATCCTGATTCAGGTTGCCGCTGAGTTTGACTTTTGTCAGACCTTGTGCAGTAGGCTTGAAGGAACTGCTACCACTATCATCGTTTCCAGTGGCTAAGCAGCGTGCCTCGGGAAGGCTGCCGGCCACTTTGACGTAGGCGTTGAGCACCTTGTCACCCGTCGCAGTTGAGTTGTCGGAAGAGATGACGCACTTCAGGTTCGTGAGGTTGGCATAGTCGCCCACCACGGGTGCATCCAAGCCTGCAGGCAGGATAATGTACTCTATCTTGGGGTTGTTGAGGTTGTCGAGCAGTTCCTTGGTGATAGGCGTGGTGACTTCAGAAAGGTCGAGCACACGGGGGCCGTTGTAAACCTTAGGACTATCCTCCACATAGGAATTGGTGGTGCTATCCCAATGAGTTTGGGTGAAGCTGTTAATAGCAGCGATGTCAATTGCGTTGATGGCACCTTTGAACTTCAACACCTCAGTGTTGGGGGTATTTCTCATGTTCGTTGCGTCGTTCAGCGTAGCGTAGTCGCCGGCTGCGGCAGGAATCACCTCGATACAAGGTTTTGTAGGATTAGTAGCATCGGGGTTCACCATCTCGTTGTTGTAGGTGTGAACGATAGAGGCTGTAGTAGATGTGCCCTTGATGGTTTCCACGTTGCTGATAGGAGTCTTGCAGTTGGTGGAGATGAGATAGACGGAAGTCTCGGAAGCAATGTCGCTGTGGAGATCCATGATACCCTTCAAAGCGGTGACCTTCGGCTCGTATTTAGACTCATCAGAGCTTGATGTGTCGTTGATGTGAGCAGCGGTGGATGTGCCGCTCTTGTAGGCTATGAAGTCGCTAACGGGCGACGACGAACCGGTGTTCGATATAAGGGCTGTACCTATTTGCTGGGGATTGCTCGGCAGCAACAGACCTTTGTAGTGCTGGTTGTTGGCCAAAGCACTGATATCACTGCCATTGCCCAAGAGTGCATCGTGGATGGCCGTTTCAATTTCTGTGGTGGCCGGCACGTCATAGAGGTCAATATACACGTAAGGACCGTTGGCATGTGCCAGCGCCTGCAAATCTTCAGCGGTGAAGCCTGTGCACTCGCTGTCAAAGCGGAACACCTTACCCTCGATTCCGTTAGTTCCTACAGTATTCAACAATTTCTCAAACTTACTCTTCAGGCTGCCTGCAGAGGTGACATGAACATCATAGACCTGAGTTTCCTCATTCCAGGTGATATAGTCGTTGTCGTTCGGATTATTATAGGTGATGTTTGCATCTTGAGTCACAAAGTTGTCAAGTCCGACAATAGCCTTCATATTGGCGCGATCGTCATCGGCGCAAAAGATTTCGGCAGAGTAGTTGTTGTTTGAGTTACCGATTATCGCATACGAATCACCTCTTTCAATCCTCTGGAGGGTGGATTTGTTGTTGCCATAGAAGTTGTTATAATTCTTGCCTGACTCAACATTGAAGTTGTCGGGCAGGATAATGGTCTCAAGACCTTCCCAGCCGCCAAAAGCCATCTGGGTCCAGTCGTAGGCTTCGGTAACTTCACCCCATACACCACTTTTATACATCTTCTCAGAGCCACCAACAACAGCATAGAGGTCTGCAGAAGCAGGATTCACCATATCATCTGAAGAGGCATAGATTCTTCCCTCCAAATCATGTGTTTCTCCTTCGGTAAAAGAAGAAACTGGTTGCCATCCTAATTCATCATTATTTTGTTCAAATTGGACATAGTCATTAACATTTCCCCACCAACTATAATCATTATTGCTAAAACCATTCGAAGTCATCCATGATTCAGGTGTTTTTTCAGTTGCATTATCAGGCAACTGCGACTCCTCAACCATTGTCCAACCTGTATCCTGCTTCAGAAAAAAAATGGTTTCTTTTCCATATTCGCTCTTATACAGGCTGCCCACCACACTCTTGGCATAATCAGAAATATAGTTACTATAAGAAGTGCGAGCATCTTCAGTACTAAAAATCATGTGGCTGTTACTGGTAGCTGCATTAAACACTGCATCCTTCATGTTAACAGTAGTCACACTTGTGAAGCCATTGTTACGATTGATGGCTTGAAGATCAGCAGACGAGAACTTACCTACTAACACAATAGTAGTAGCGGCCTTCTGTTCGCTAGTAAACGACTGCGAAGACAATGTACCTGCCTCAGTGGTAGTAATAGTGAGAGTACCATCACTAAGGTCGACAGATGTTGCAGCCCACGCACCTAAGGCAGCGAAGACGCACATAATGGATAATAATAAACGCTTTTTCATCTGAAGTGCTATGTTTTAATTTATAACTATTTTTTCTTTTTTCTTGAAAATCAGTCGCGCTGATTGTGCGCGCCAACACCGTTAGGGCTTAATTTGCACTGTCATCATTTTATAACGATTGAAAATCATAATTTGTTAAAACGCTATTTGGGTGCAAAATTATATAGAAATTGATTAAAACAAGCGAAATAGTGTAGCCAAGTAGGGAACATGATGAAATGTTGGGAACACAAAAACGATTATATCGAGAAAAATAAAGGGGAAAAAGGGGGTTGGGAGCCGACAAAGGGGGGAAATGGACGCGGGAGAAAAGGAGAACGGAAAAGAAACTATATTTTTAAGGGAAGGATATGTTACGATTTGTTATCCGGGACATGGACATCTTAGCAAATTGGGGGACGTGTTTCCTGGAACGAGCTGGAAACATACATTATTATATATTAATAACTATTATATATTAATAACTGGAACAAATGAGATTTTTAAGGCCCCCCTCTAATCCCCCCATAGGGGGAAGACGTACGGGGCTGTGAAAAATGAAATATGAAAAATTGAAAAGGTGAAAAATAAAGGTCCCCTCTAATTCCCCTAATGGCAATGCCCCCCCTCTAATCCCCCCTTGGGGGAAGACGTACGGCCATTAGGCTCACCTCTTTACGGGAGGGGCCGGGGGTAGGCTATATTTTTGAAACTAATTGGAGCTAATTACAACCAATTTAATCCACAAATTAAAACTAATCAAAATTTAAAAAAACAGCCCCTCTAATCCCCCCTTGGGGGAAGACGTACGGCCATTAGGCTCCCCTCTTTACGGGAGAGGCCGGGAGTGGGCTATATTTTTGAAACTAATTGGAGCTAATTACAACCAATTTAATCCACAAATTAAAACTAATCAAAATTAAAAAAACAGCCCCTCTAATCCCCCCCCTGGTGGAAGACGTACGGCCATTAGGCTCCCCTCTTTACGGGAGGGGCGGGGGTGGGCCATTAGGGGCCGGGGGGTGGGCTTTTTATTTAAGGGTTGAGGTGTGAATATCTATTCTTTGCAAGGCGCATAAAAATCGGAACAATGATAGGACGTTGGGAAACGGAATGTAAAGATTTTTCATGGAGATTTTAATACCCCGGATGGTTTGACCGCAAATTTCGAGGAGAGATTTTGAAGATTGAGGAGAGAGATTTGCAAATTCTCTGCCCGAGATTTGCGGCCAAAGTTTGCACAATTTGCAAGTTGCTGATTTTCAACCCTTTACAAACCACCCCGATTTTAGTTGATTTTGTAAAGATTTTTTACCAAAAATCCCCCGATTTACAAAGAGAGAATGATTGTATAAAAATTCATTTCCGCGGTATGGTTTTTCTACATTCCGCAAACCATTAGAGGGCTTCAGGGGGTTAGACAATGATTGGCTGACTCTCTATGGTATGCGAAATCCCCGTTCTGCCGTTCTGCCGAATTTGCAATTTTTCGTAAACTCAACAGTTTCACAGTCGGCAGCATTGAGTATCAGCATTTTTAATGCGAAAAAAATAATCTTTGTCTCGAATTGAAAATTCTTATATTCACGGCAGGCGAATTGCAAATTCGCCTGAACAGGGGTAAATAAAAGAAAAGGTGAAAAATTGAAAAGGTGCCGCCCCCCGTTCTGCCGAATTTGCAATTCGGCAGCATTGAGTATCAGCATTTTTAATGCGAAAAAAGAAATAATCTTTGTCTCGAATTGCAAATTCTTATATTCACGGCAGGCGAATTGCAAATTCGCCTGAACAGGAATCTTTGGCGTTTAGTCGCCTGCGGCGAGAAATCATTCAAATCCTCACAAATCAAACAAATTAGTTGTGATAGATTTTGAAAAGATTTGAAAGATTTCCGCCACGAAGTGACACTCTTCACCAGAAATTTGGAACTTGCGGAAGTTGAGTAGAATGATTTAGGCGGCGTTTTCTTTGCCATGTCGAAAGAAATGCGTACTTTTGCATCATCGAAAGGAATTTTGCTTGATATTTAATCATATTATTTGAAGATAAAGAAGAAATGGGAAAAATCATTCTTACGGGCGACCGTCCCACCGGCCGCCTGCACTTAGGGCACTATGTGGGCAGCCTTCGTCGGCGCGTGGAGCTTCAGAACGAGGGCGACTATGACAACATGTTCGTGTTCATAGCCGATGCACAGGCCCTTACCGACAATGCCGACAACCCCGAGAAGGTGCGTCAGAACATCATCGAGGTGGCGCTTGACTACCTTTCAGTGGGCTTGGACCCCGAGAAGGTGACCATCTTCATCCAGTCGATGATTCCGGAGCTGACAGAGTTGTCGTTCTACTATATGAACCTGGTGACGGTGAGCCGCCTTCAGCGCAACCCGACGGTGAAGACTGAAATCCAGATGCGCAACTTCGAGGCGAGCATTCCCGTGGGCTTCTTCACCTACCCCATCTCGCAGGCTGCCGACATCACGGCGTTCAAGGCGACGACGGTGCCGGTGGGCGAAGACCAAGAGCCGATGTTGGAGCAGTGCCGCGAGATTGTGCGGCGGTTCAACAACACGTATGGCGAGGTGCTGGTGGAGCCGAGCATCATGCTTCCCCAGAACAAGGCCTGCCTGCGCCTGCCGGGAACCGACGGCAACGCGAAGATGTCGAAGAGTCTGGGCAACTGCATCTACCTGAGCGACACGTCGAAGGAGATGCAGGCAAAGATAAAGTCGGCATACACCGACCCTGAGCACCTGCGCATTGAGGACCCGGGGCACGTGGAGGGCAACGTGGTGTTCACCTATCTCGACGCTTTCTCGAGCGAGGCGGACTTTGCGGAGTTCTGGCCCGACTACAAGAACCTTGACGAGCTGAAGGACCATTACCGTCGCGGGGGACTGGGTGACGTGAAGTGCAAGAAATTCCTCATGAAGGTGCTCGACAAGCAGTTGGAGCCCATCCGCCAGCGGCGCCATGAGTTCGAGAAGGACATTCCCGAGGTGTTCAACATCCTGAAAAAGGGGACGGAGGCCGCACGCGAGGTGGCTGCCCAGACGCTGCACGAGGTGCGGGACGCCATGCGCATCAACTACTTCGACGACCTGGAGCTCATCAAGCAACAGGCGGAGAAATACCAGTGAGCGGGAAGCGGCATTTGGAATGATTCTTTCTGAAACGGATTGTTTCACTATTTTCTGAAACGAATTAGAACAAATTAGTACAAATTGTTTCACTAATAATCATTGAACTACGAAGGGACGTGGATTTGTGGAATAATCAGTTGCAATTCGTTGTAATTCGTTTCAAAAAAAAAAGCCCACCCCAGCCCCTCCCATAAGGAGGGTAGCCTTGAGCCCGTACGCATTCCCCCTTTTGGAGGGATTAGAGGGGGACGGTTTTATATTCGTTTCAAAACGATTAGTTTCAATTTGTGGAGATAATTTGTTGTAATTAGTGCCAATTCGTTTCAAAAAGAAAGACAGATTCCTTTCAAGACCATTAGTTTCAAAATAGAAGAATAATTTGTTTTAAAAGATAAAAAGACATGGAAAATAAGGAACAACAGGGCAGCCTTCAGATAGAGCTGCCTCAGAACGTGGCCTTGGGCGAATATGCCAACCTGGCCATCATCACCCACAGTTCGAGTGATTTCGTGATAGACTTTGCGCGTGTGCTTCCGCAACTTCCCAAGGCCCAGGTGCGCAGCCGCGTGGTGATGGGTCCCGAGCATGCCAAGCGGTTGCTCCAGGCCCTTCAGGACAATATCATGCGCTATGAGCGCACGTTCGGGAAGATTCAGGTGAATACTCCCGGCGGCGGGCGCACCGCCGACCCCTTCGGCATCGGACGGGGCGAGGCGTGAAATCGTGTTGAAGAACTCTTACGGTTGTCCAGGAGAAAGGCGGGGGCCGGCCGGCGCGTTTCCGGCATCATCGGGGTCAACGCCTGAGCTCCCGGACAACCTATACCTATGTAGGATTATGAAACTATAATCAAAAAAATACAAACTACCATGATACACATAGGACAAATCATCAAGAAACAAGTGGCGGAAACGGGGAAAACCACCGTCTGGCTGTCGCAGCAGCTGGGCTGCCACCGCACGAATCTTTACAAGATTTACGAAAAGCCGACCATCGACACGGGAATGCTGATGCGCATCTCCCGCGCCCTCAACCACGATTTCTTCAGTTACTACAGCGATGCCCTGATTGAGAGAGAACGCAAGGAAGAGAATAAGGCGCGGAAGGGTGAAATGTAGAAGAAGTGTAGGGACATACTTTATGTATGTCCGAAACAAACCATCAAACGGCAAATCGAGCGCGGGGTTTCGGACATACATGAAGTATGTCCCTACGCGGAATTAAGCAATATTCGCTATAAAAAAACAACCACATAAGTCCATGAATGCACAAAATAGCTTTCCACAAAGGAAAAGAATGCGACTCGAAAACTTTGACTATTCAACCCCTGGCAACTATTTCATTACAGTAATTGTACAAGGCAGACTGAACCTGTTTGGAGATGTAATTGATGGTAAATTATTACTGAACCAAGCAGGGAAGACTATAGAAAATGCATTGTTACAAATCACGAAGTGGTATCAGGGAGTGATACTGACACATTATGTTGTGATGCCCAATCATATACATGCCATACTGACAATCACAAATGAAGAAAAAATCTTCCTGGCCGAAATAATGAGAAAGTTCAAAAGTTATTCCACCCACCAATATATTGAGGGTATAAGAAAAGAAGGGTGGATGAACTTTAACAAAAGGCTTTGGCAACACAATTATTATGAACATATCATCCGCAATCAAAGGGCTTATGATTTTATTGCCTGTTACATTGAGAACAATCCGATGAAATGGAACAAAGATGCCATCAATCCGTTGCATGATGAAGACAAAGAAGAAATCATGAAGCAGATTTTACAGTTGACATAAATGGAGCCAGGGGTGACACCTGTAGGATTTAATAAGAAGCCAAAGCGTAGGGACATACTTTATGTATGTCCGAAATAAACCATCAAACGGCAAATCGAGCGCGGGTTTTCGGACATACATAAAGTATGTCCCTACTGGGGAATAAGGGTTTCGGACATACATAAAGTATGTCCCTACACGGTATAAGCGCAGTAGAAACAAAGTCGTGTTGTTTGCGAAAATCCAAAGCGTAGGGACATACTTTATTGCGGTTTTAATGAAAACGCATAAAAAAAAAGCCGGCGGGGTTGTCCTGCCGGCCTTTTTTTATTCATGTGTGAGGGGGATTAGTCGTCGAGCCCAGCTTCTTTATCGCTGAAATCGAGGACGTTCTTCTTGTTGGCCTCCATGCGCTCGTAGTCCTCGCGGCTTCCCACGATGAGCTTGTCGAACTCGCGCAGTCCGGTGCCGGCGGGAATGAGGTGTCCGCAAATGACGTTCTCCTTCATTCCCTCGAGGTAATCGACCTTTCCGCGGATGGCGGCCTCGTTGAGCACCTTTGTGGTTTCCTGGAAGGAAGCTGCCGACATGAAGCTCTTGGTCTGAAGGGCGGCACGCGTGATGCCCTGGAGGATTTGCGAACTCGTGGCGGGCACGGCGTCGCGCACCTGAACGGTACGGAGGTCGCGGCGCTTCAGGCTGGAGTTTTCGTCGCGCAGCTTTCGTGCCGACACGATCTGTCCGGCCTTGAGCGTTTCGGAGTCTCCGGCATCGGTGACAACCTTCTTTCCCCAGATGCGGTCGTTCTCCTCGGCGAAGTCGAGTTTGTCAACCACCTCCTGCTCGAGGAATGTGGTGTCGCCCGGGTCGTTGATTTTCACCTTGCGCATCATCTGTCGCACGATGATTTCAAAGTGCTTGTCGTTGATTTTCACACCTTGCAGGCGATAGACGTCCTGCACCTCGTTGACAATATATTCCTGCACGGCGGTGGGGCCTTTAATGGCCAGGATGTCGTCGGGCGTGATGCTGCCGTCGGAGAGCGGCGTGCCGGCGCGCACGGCGTCGTGCTCGTTGACAAGAATCTGCTTGGAGAGGCTGACAAGATACTTTTTCTGGTCGCCGGTCTTTGAGGTGACGATAATTTCGCGGTTGCCTCGCTTCACCCTTCCCATGGTCACCTCGCCGTCGATTTCGCTGACGATGGCGGGGTTTGACGGGTTGCGTGCCTCGAAGAGCTCGGTGACACGCGGCAGACCGCCGGTGATGTCGCCGCCCTTGGCCACGGTGCGCGGAATTTTCACCAGCGTGGTGCCGGTCTTCACGGTCTGTCCGTCTTCCACGACGACATGTCCACCCACGGGGAAGTTATAGGTTCCGACCCTGACGCCGTCGGCATCGATGACGTCGCAGGTGGGCACTCTGTTCTTGTCGTGGGAATCGACGATAATCTTTTCGGTCAATCCGGTTGTTTCGTCGGTCTCGGCCTTGAAGGTGGTTCCCTCAATGATGTCGTTGAACTTCAATGTTCCGGCAAATTCGCTGACAATGACGGCGTTGAAGGGGTCCCAGCGTGCTACGAGGTCGCCTTTCTCCACGGAGTCGCCATGCTTGAAGTAGAGCGATGAGCCGTAGGGCACGTTCATTGTTGAGAGGGTAATGCCTGTGTGCGGGTCAACGAATCGCACTTCGGTCAGTCGGCTTACCACTTTCTGGCACTGCACCTCGCCGTTTTCCCCGTCTTCAAAATAGGGCACGGTGCGCAGTTCGTCGAACTCCAGCCGGCTGGGGTTCTTGGCCACGATGCTGGCGTTGGCGGCGGCATTACCGGCCACACCACCGGCGTGGAACGTACGGAGTGTGAGCTGTGTGCCCGGTTCACCGATGGCCTGAGCTGCGATGACGCCCACGGCCTCACCTTTCTGCACCATGCGTTGAGTGGCCAGGTTGCGTCCATAGCACTTCATGCAGACGCCCTTCTTGCTCTCGCATGTGAGCACGGAACGGATTTCCACGCTCTCGATGGGGCTTTCCTCGATGGCGGCGGCAATGGGCTCGGTGATTTCCTCACCGGCGGCGACGATGAGCTCGCCGGTAGTGGGATGCACGATGTCGTGAACCGACACACGTCCGAGGATGCGCTCATAGAGCGTTGAAATGGTTTCCTCGCCGTTTTTCAGGGCCGTGCAGATCAGTCCGCGAAGCGTTCCGCAGTCTTCCTCGGTGATGATGACGTCGTGGCTGACATCCACGAGACGTCGTGTGAGGTATCCGGCATCGGCCGTTTTCATGGCGGTGTCGGCAAGTCCCTTACGTGCGCCGTGTGTAGAGATGAAATATTCGAGCACCGACATTCCCTCCTTGAAGTTCGAGAGGATGGGGTTCTCGATGGTGCCGCGGGCGTCGGCTCCGGCTTTCTGCGGCTTGGCCATCAGTCCGCGCATGCCAGCCAGCTGCTTGATCTGGTCCTTGGAACCGCGGGCGCCCGAGTCGAGCATCATATATACGGCATTGAAGCCCTGGTCGGCCTCGGTCATCTGCTTGAGCAGGATTTCGCCGAGGCGGTTGTTGACGTGCGTCCACGAGTCGATGACCTGGTTATAGCGCTCGTTGTCGGTGATGAAGCCCATGTTGTAGTTGTCGGTAATGGCCTGCACCTCCTCGTTACCTTTCTGCACGATTTCTTCCTTCTCCTTGGGGATGATGATGTCGTCGAGGTTGAACGACAAGCCGGCAAGATAGGCCATGCGATAACCGAGGTTCTTGATGCCGTCGAGGAATTCGCAGGCTTCGGCAAAGCCCACCTTGTTGATGACCACGGCGATGATGTCGCGGAGCGATTTCTTGGAAATCACCTCGTTGACATAACCTACGGCGCTGGGCACGATGCCGTTGACGATGACACGTCCCACGGAGGTTTCGACGATATGGCGTATGGGCTGTCCGTCCACGATGTCATCGACGAGCACCTTCACCTGAGCGTGGAGGTCGCAACGGCCTTCGTTGTGCGCGATGATGGCTTCCTCTGGACCATAGAAGGTCAGTCCCTCGCCCATGGCTCCCGGACGGATCTTTGTGATATAATAGAGTCCGAGCACCATGTCCTGCGAAGGCACGGTGATAGGTGCGCCGTTGGCGGGGTTGAGGATATTGTGGCTCTGAAGCATGAGGAGCTGTGCCTCCAGGATGGCCTCGTTGCTCAGCGGGAGGTGTACGGCCATTTGGTCGCCGTCGAAGTCGGCATTGAAAGCCGTACATGCCAGGGGGTGCAGCTGAATGGCCTTGCCCTCGATGAGCTTGGGCTGGAAGGCCTGGATGCCCAGGCGGTGGAGCGTAGGAGCACGGTTGAGGAGGACGGGATGGCCCTTCATGACGTTCTCGAGGATGTCCCAGATGACGGGCTCGCGACGGTCAACGATTTTCTTTGCCGACTTGACGGTCTTCACGATGCCGCGCTCGATGAGCTTGCGGATGATAAACGGCTTGTAGAGTTCGGCTGCCATGAGTTTGGGCAGTCCGCACTCGCCCATTTTCAGTTCCGGTCCCACCACGATGACCGAACGTGCGGAATAGTCCACGCGCTTACCGAGAAGGTTCTGGCGGAAGCGTCCCTGCTTACCCTTGAGCGAATCGGAAAGCGACTTGAGGGGCCGGTTGGAGTCGCTCTTGACGGCGCTCGACTTGCGGCTGTTGTCGAAGAGCGAATCGACGGCCTCCTGAAGCATGCGCTTCTCGTTGCGCAGAATGACTTCGGGAGCCTTGATTTCCACCAAACGCTTCAAGCGGTTGTTGCGGATGATGACGCGGCGATAGAGGTCGTTGAGGTCGGAGGTGGCAAAACGTCCACCATCCAGGGGGACCAGCGGGCGCAACTCAGGAGGAGTCACGGGTATGATTTTCATAATCATCCACTCGGGGTGGTTGATATCCTTGCTTGAGCGGAAAGCCTCCACTACCTGCAGACGCTTCAGGGCCTCGGTCTTGCGCTGCTGCGAAGAGTCGCTGTTAGCACGGTCGCGCAGTTCATAGCTCAGGGAGTCGAGGTCAAGGCTGACCAAGAGGTCATAGACGGCCTCTGCACCCATCTTGGCAATGAACTTATTGGGGTCGCTGTCGTCAAGATATTCGTTGCCCTGGGGCAGGTTGTCGAGGATTTCAAGGTATTCGTCCTCGGTGAGCAGGTCCATTTTCGTAGAACCGGGGAGCAGGAAGCCCTGAGCGTCCTTGCGGTCGGCCATCACACCGGGCTGAATGACGATGTATTTCTCATAATAGATGACAGCGTCGAGCTTTTTGGTGGGGATGCCGAGCAGATAGCCGATTTTGTTGGGCAGAGAACGGAAATACCAGATGTGTGCCACGGGGACGACGAGCTCGATGTGGCCGCTGCGCTCGCGGCGCACTTTCTTCTCGGTCACCTCAACGCCGCAGCGGTCGCACACGATGCCTTTGTAGCGGATGCGCTTGTACTTGCCGCAGGCGCACTCATAGTCTTTGGTAGGACCGAAGATGCGCTCGCAGAAAAGGCCGTCGCGCTCGGGTTTATATGTGCGGTAATTGATGGTCTCGGGCTTGGTAACCTCGCCAAAACTGTTCTCGAGGATTTCCTCCGGGGATGCCAGGCCGATGGTAATCTTCGTGAAATTATTCTTTATTTTTGAATCTTTCTTAAAAGCCATATTCTTCTTATTAATAGCAATGAAAAATAATCAATTCATTCTCGACAGTTAATCGAGGGTTACACTAAGTCCCAGTCCGCGCAACTCGTGCAAGAGCACGTTGAGCGACTCGGGGATGCCCGGTGTAGGCATGGGTTCTCCCTTGACGATGGCCTCGTAAGCCTTTGAGCGTCCCACCACGTCGTCGGACTTGATAGTAAGGATTTCCTGCAGCACATGGCTGGCTCCGAAGGCTTCGAGAGCCCATACTTCCATCTCACCGAAACGTTGTCCGCCGAACTGTGCCTTACCGCCGAGAGGCTGTTGTGTGATGAGGCTGTAGGGGCCGATGGAGCGGGCGTGCATCTTGTCTTCCACCATGTGGCCCAGCTTCAGGAAGTAGGTGATACCCACGGTGGCCGGCTGGTCGAACTTCTCGCCCGTCTCGCCGTCGTAGAGGTGTGTGGAGCAGAGGCGGGGCAGACCGGCCTTGTCTGTCCATGCCTGAAGGTCTTCAAGTTTGGCACCATCGAAAATCGGGGTGGCGAACTTCACGCCGAGGCGCTTGCCGGCAGCTCCGAGGATGGCCTCGAAAATCTGTCCGAGGTTCATTCGTGAGGGCACGCCCAGCGGGTTGAGCACCAAATCGACGGGGCGTCCGTCTTCGAGGAACGGCATGTCTTCCTGACGCACCACCTTCGACACGATACCCTTGTTGCCATGTCGTCCGGCCAGCTTGTCGCCCACGCCAATCTTGCGCTTTTTTGCCACATAGACCTTGGCCATCTGCAAGATGCCCGAGGGCAGTTCGTCGCCCATGGTGATGGCCAGTTTGCGGCGCTTCATCTCGGCGTCGAGCAGCTTGTATTTCTTGATGAAATTCATGATGAGCTGCTGAATGAGCGAGTTGGTGTGGTCGTCGTTCGTCCATCCGTTGCTCTGGATGCCGTCGTATTCGAGGTTCTTCAGGGTGCCGATGGTGAAGCGACTGCCCTTGGTGATGATTTCGGCTCCGGTGAAGTCCATGATGCCTTGCGATACCTTGTCTTCGGTAAGAATCATCAGCTTGTCAACGAGAATGTCCTTCAGGTCGTTGATCTTGGCCTCGTATTCCTCGTCAATCTTGGCAAGGATGATTTTGTCTTGTTTCTTGCTCTCACGGGTCTTGACGGCGCGTGTGAAGAGCTTCTTGTCAATGATGACACCGGTGAGCGAGGGATTGGCCTTCAGCGAGGAGTCTTTCACATCGCCGGCCTTGTCGCCGAAGATGGCCCTGAGGAGCTTTTCCTCGGGCGACGGGTCGCTTTCTCCCTTAGGTGAAATCTTACCGATGAGGATGTCACCGGGCTCCACGCGGGCTCCCACGCGGATGATGCCGTTGTCGTCGAGGTCCTTCGTGGCTTCCTCGCTGACATTGGGAATGTCTGAGGTCAGCTCTTCCATGCCACGTTTGGTTTCGCGGACATCGAGCTGGTATTCATCCACATGGACGGAGGTAAGGATGTCTTCGCGCACCACGCGCTCATTGAGCACGATGGCATCTTCATAGTTATAGCCTTTCCACGGCATGTAGGCCACGAGCAGGTTGCGTCCCAAGGCCAGCTCGCCGTTTTCGGTGGCGTAGCCTTCGGTGAGGATGTCGCCTTTCTTCACGCGCTGTCCTTTGTCGCAGATGGGGCGCAGGTCGATGACCATGCTTTGGTTGGTGCGGCGGAACTTGGGAATGCGGTATTCCTTCAGGGCGGGCTCGAAGCTGACAAATTCCTCGTCGTCGGTGCGGTCATAGAGGATGCGGATGGTCGTTGCATCCACATATTCGATGATGCCGTCGCCCTCGGCAGTAATCATGGTACGGCTGTCCTCGCACACTTTCTTCTCGATACCGGTTCCCACAATCGGAGCTTCGTTGTGGAGCAGGGGAACGGCCTGGCGCATCATGTTGGAGCCCATCAGTGCACGGTGGGCATCGTCGTGCTCGAGGAAAGGAATGAGGCCGGCAGCGATAGATGCTAT